>CAZVEP010000015.1:0-1235 GCA_964625635.1 uncultured Rhodohalobacter sp. | reverse complement strand
TGCCTTCACTTGGCAGGTTGAGGTTGAGGGATATCGATTCATTGAACCTGAGCCTTTGCCACCGCGTGCCAGATCAACCCAATACCTAATATGGCCAGGCCGCTCCCCCAGATGGCCGGCTCAATCCAGAATGCGAGAAACAGACACCCGAACAAACCAAGGGCCGGAATAATCCGAGGATATAGACGGTATTCCTTCGGCAGCATGAATGCCGACAGATTTGTGATGGCATAATAAATTAAGACGGTAAACGCGCTGAACGACCAGGTGAAAAACACATCACCACTTAGTACCAGCAAGCCGATAATCAGCGCGGTTCCCCAAACAGCCGCAACTGGGCTTTTAGTCTCTCGCTTGATAGATGACAGAGCATTCGGCAGATCTTTTCTTCGCGCCATCCCGAGCATGACGCGCGACAATCCAAGCAAAAGGTTTAGCAAAACACCGAGCATCGCTGTAATTGCAGCAAACGTTATAACCGGACCAATAAACGGAACAGACAGTGCCTGCGCTACGATCATTAAAGGTGCGGCCTCCCCATCTACAGTCTGACCAAAGGCGTCTGCTCCAATAATGTTCAAGGCTGTTAGTGAAACAGCCAGGTAGATCACCACAATTAAAATCATGGCAAGGATAATTGCTTTTGGGATTGTTGTGCGAGGTTTCGCTACCTCTTCACCTAACGTAGCAATTCGTCCATACCCGGTGTAGGCTACGAACATCAGGGCTGAACCGTATAGAATTGCTGAAAGCGACGTATCTGTAAACGCATCCATAATGGGCTGTACCGGAAGGCCCTGACTAAAAAACCCGGTCATTACAAATGCGGTCAGTCCCGCAAGTGTGATACCAACTATTACCGCATTTGCACGATTACTTCGGCTGATTCCACCTGACACAAGCATCGTCATCAGAACGAGCAGAATTAATCCTGCCCCCACTATCATCCAACCAGATGAATCTATACCGAAAGCATAATAAATATAGCCAATACACCCTAGAACAGCGGTTGCGGCCGACGCCGACTTCGCTATCAAAAACATCCAGCCTGCGGTGAAGCCAAACCACGAGTTCAAAAACCGATATCCATATTCATACGTCCCACCGCTAACAGGATGTGCTGCCGCGAGCTGAGCACTGCTCAGGCCATTTAGGGATGCAAGAACCGCAGCTATCACGATTGCAATGATGACGCCATTACCGGAAATCTGTGTGGCAATGGCAATACTTACAAA
>CAZVEP010000014.1:0-46086 GCA_964625635.1 uncultured Rhodohalobacter sp. | reverse complement strand
TCGGGAGCTGACATTTCTGGAGCCGGTAAGCCTGTCGGTTCTTTCTCAGCATCGCAAAAATGCGCCGTTTGGCCTGAAAGGTGGAGATCCTGCAAAACCCGGCCGGCAGTGGGTTGAAAAAGCAGACAATAGAAGGCAGGAGCTAATGTGGCGTGACGGTGCTGATCTCGAAAAAGGAGACCGGTTTATCCTGCATACGCCAGGCGGGGGTGGGTATGGCAAGAAAGAGAATTGAGAAGCATTGAAAGTTGCACTCAATTCTGATTATTATGTACAGTCAATAAGTCAATTTTAGTATTATCCAATGACAACCGACAGAGCAGAACAACGACTTGAATCACGCCGCATTCAGCCAACGGCCATGCGCCTCAGGGTATTGCGGTACTTGTCAGACCAACATACGGCCATTAGCCTTGCCGACCTTGAACAGTATTTCTCAAACTCTGACAGAACAACGCTCTATCGTACGCTGAAAACATTCCAGGATCATGGCGTCGTGCATCAGATTTATGATGAAAGCGGCAGTACAAAATACGGACTTTGTGCTGAGAACTGCACCTGCTCCTACCCGGATGACATGCACGCTCACTTCTACTGTACAGTCTGCGAAAATACCTTCTGCCTTCAAAAACTCTCAATTCCCAATGTTGAGCTTCCGGAAGGGTTCAGTCCATCGTATGGAAATTTTGTGATTACCGGCCGCTGCCCCGACTGTTCAAGCTAATCTTTGCAATACGGTTGCACGGGACAAATCCATATTTTTTCGAAGAATATGGAAATCAAAACCGTAGATCCTAATTGAGCATGTCTGAGAATTTAAATGGAGAAGTCAGCTGCGACTCATGCGGTTCGTGTACGCCGCAAGAAAAGACAGAATCGTCTGTATATCTTACAGAATACCGTGCTTCAATACTAAGCGCTTTGCTTCTCTTTGCCGGACTGGCGATTCAACATCTTCTGCAGGCCGGCTGGTTTTCGGGCCCGGTTAAGCTGATCTGGTATCTTATAGCCTACATGCCGGTGGGGCTACCGGTGCTTCAACAGGGTCTCAAAAACGCATTAAGCGGCAACCTGTTTACCGAATTCTTTTTGATGGGAATTGCCACAATGGGAGCGTTTTTCATCGGCGAATATGCTGAGGGCGTAGCTGTTATGCTTTTCTATTCGGTAGGTGAACTCTTTCAGCAGCGGGCAGTTCAAAAAGCAAGGGCAAATATCAAGTCGTTGCTGGATGTTCGCCCCGAGACCGCTCATCTGCTGCGTGACGGACAGGTGACGACAGTTCATCCAGAATCAATATCAGTGGGTGAACAGATTCGGGTGAGGCCGGGCGAGCGGGTGCCACTTGATGGTGAACTGGTTTCTGAAGGTGGTGGCTTTGATACGTCTGCTCTGACGGGTGAAAGCAAACCAAGACACTTTTCAGAAGGGGATACCGTACTGAGCGGCATGGTGAATCAGAACAGGGTTGTGGACATTGAGGTTACGAAGTCATACAAAAACAGCTCGATTTCCAGGATCCTGAAAATGGTACAGGATGCATCATCCCGAAAAGCAAAGACAGAACTGTTTATCAGGCGGTTCGCCAAGATATACACGCCGGGAGTCGTGGGTTTAGCAGCACTACTGGTTGCACTTCCTGCCTTGTTCGTTACTCCCTACATTTTTGATGAGTGGCTGTATCGCGGCCTTGTTTTCCTGGTGATTTCATGTCCGTGCGCACTGATGATTTCCATTCCGCTTGGCTATTTTGGCGGCATTGGAGCGTCATCGAAAAATGGAATACTCGTGAAAGGATCCAACTTTCTGGATGCGCTGACTTCGGTAAAAACTGTCGTTTTTGATAAAACAGGTACACTCACGGAAGGTCGTTACTCTGTTACAAATGTTGATTTGAACGGAAATAACCATGATGAAAAATTGGCGCTGCTTAATGCTGTTGAAAAGTCTTCTACTCATCCAGTAGCCAAAGCGATCGTCGAAGCGGTAGGAAAGGATGTGAACACCTTTCCCGATGTTACTAATCAGCAGGAGCTGCCCGGTTTTGGAGTAAAAGCGTTAGTGAACGGAAAATCAGTAGTAATCGGCTCAGAAAAATTAATGAGAAAGGAAGGTGTCGATCTGAACGGCCATGCACAAAATGGTCGGTCGGATGAGTCAGTTATTCATTTTGCAATCGGGGGAGAACATGCGGGTACTATTACTCTGTCCGATCGGTTGAAAGCCGATGCTTCCGACGCCATCAAGCAACTAAAAAAACTTGGCGTTGAACGGACTGTAATGCTGAGCGGGGATCGACCGGAAATTGCAGAGCAGGTGGGCTATGAGATCGGTATTGATGAGGTATACGGGAATCTGCTTCCGGATGAAAAAGCAGATAAGCTGGAAGAGATCAAAAAGAACTATCCGGGTATAACGGCCTATGCGGGAGACGGTATTAACGATGCACCGGTTCTGGCACTTAGTGATGTGGGAATTGCGATGGGAGCGATGGGAAGCGATGTTGCAATTGAAACGGCCGACGTTGTCATTCAAACCGATCAGCCATCAAAAATTGCGACGGCGATTCGAATATCAAAAGCGACGAGAATCATTGTATGGCAAAATATCGGTCTGGCACTGGGTATTAAAGTACTTGTGCTGCTATTAGGCGCAGCCGGTATGGCATCTCTTTGGGAGGCTGTTTTCGCAGACGTCGGTGTAGCACTTCTGGCGGTTATAAACGCGATCAGAATCCAAAAAATGACATTCGTTTAAAATTTGAATGCTTTTTAGGCCGGCTCAATTGTTCTGACTTGTTATTGTATTTCTTAACGTGAAGTAACTCATATAGCCCCCAAAGAAGCGTGCCGCAATACTGAATTGTTCTAACCAGGATTGTAAAATCATCCGTAGTAAAAACACGATTTCGTTTAAGGATAACAAAACCAAAAATCGGCGTATCACCCGGAATCGACATTTTGTTTTTGGTTAGTTTTCGACGGCTTATTTTAAATAAGGGTATACCGATTTCTGAGCTCAGACTATTCTTGACTGTTGCTCCAGAATAAAGCCCTTTTTTTTCAGAGACAGTATTGTTTATCAAATAAGGCTCTCTTTTATTTTTTAGAGCATTATAAGCACTCGTTGTTTTTATCTTCTCAATTTCCAAATCTTCCGGATGACCACCGCCCATAAACATCAGCAGATTTGGATCCTCATACTCAATTGACCAAAATGAGATATAATCGATATTAAAATTTCGTTTTATATTTGAGCCCAGACGCCGGGAGGCATGGAAAAAATCATTCTCTTTCACATCATCTACCAGCCGTTTTATAACTTCTATGCTCTTTCTCTTTTGATCAGGTTTTTTAGGAGCTGGTTCTTGAGCCTTTTTTAAACTTTTACGGATACGTTTCAAAAGATTCTGTTTGCCAAGATCTGTTGAAAAAGTATCTTTGCCGATAAAAGCTTCAGCGCCAAGCTCAAGTGCTTTCTTCTTATTCTTTTCGGTTACTTTTTCTGTAAAGATAATGACAGGAATATCACGAAGTGCAGAGTCGAGCATTAGAGATTCTAGTAATTCGAGACCAGAAAGATCAGGCATCTGAATATCAAGCAACATTATATTTACCGGCTCCTGGCTTAGTATATCTATTGCTTCCTGGGCATTGGATGCCGATCGCAGGTTATACAAATTGCTTAAAAAAGCCTTAACAATAACGTGTATCGTTACCTCGTCATCAACAATCAGCAGCGTTGGTTTCTCCATATCGGGAAGATCTGGCGGTTATCATTAAATAATCCTATAAACTCCTTATCGGCACTAAAGGAAATTAATTAACTGCCAGATTTTGTCTGGATCCGGTTATTTATTCAACGCTCTGAAACGAATGGCCTGGCCGCCACCGGGCGCAAGATTAAGTAACAGCCGATCGTCTGATGATACCTCTTTCGACTCTGTTACAAATCCGTATGGATTTGATTCCCAGTCGGCATCATCAGAATCTCGGTAAATCTCTGCAACATATCTTGTATCGCTGTCGAGAAAAGTAAGATTGATTTCAAACTGACGTGCGTTCTCATCTGTCATGCTGCCAAGATACCAGTCGTCGCTATTCCGGTCTTTGCGAACCGTGGTGATATACCTGCCGATTTCAGCATTAAGGACACGGGTATCTTCCCAGTCAGCCGGCACATCTTTGATGAACTGAAACGGTTCAGGCCGCTCTTCATAGTGTTCAGGCAGATCAGCAGCCATCTGGAGCGGACTGTAAATCACGACATAGAGAGCCAGCTCCTTGGCAAGGGTGTGGTTGACCCGGTTGTTTGGTTTGTACTCTTCAAACAGCAGGTTTACTATTCCAGGCGTGTAATCAAAAGGACCGGCAAGGCTACGCGTGAACGGCACATATAGCACGTGATCGAGTGGATTCCCGTAATTATCTCCCCACGCATTATACTCCTGACCGCGTGCTACTTCGCGGGTCATCAGGTTGGGCCAGGTTCGTCTCAGCCCGGTATCCTTCAAGCCCTCATGTACATTCAGCATAATATTATAGTCAGCAGCCAATTCTACAATACGCTGGTGGTGATTTACCATATGCTGACCATGGTGCCACTCGAAATGTTTGTTCCCATCTTCATCAGTCCAGAATACTTCCTGGCCATGACCTACATACCCGGTTTTGACTGCTCTGACACCTAATTCATTATAAAGTTCAAACCCATCTTCCACCTGTTCTTCGTAATGCTCAATAGTTGCTGAGTTTTCGTGATGGCCCATTAGCCTGACACCATTCTGCAGTGCGTAATCGGCTAGTTCTTCAAGGTCAAAATCCTCCATCGGTTCTGTAAAGCTGAATACTGCTCCGCTTTCAGCCCAGTTTTCATCCCATCCTTTGTTCCACCCCTCAACCAATACATGATCGAAACCATGTTCAGCGGCAAAATCGATATATCGTTTCGTATTTTCTGTGGTTGCACCATGTTTAGGGCCGGGTCCCCAGGTAGATTTATCAATATGCATTTCCCACCAGATTCCAACATATTTTCCCGGGTCGATCCACGAAGTATCTTCAAGTTCATTGGGCTCATTAAGGTTCAATATAAGGTAAGAAGTAATGAGGCCGCCCGGTGTGTCTGAAATTTGAATCGTTCTCCAGGGTGTCACCGATGGAGCCTGAGTTCGTACCCTAACCCCATCATACCATGGCATAAGATTAGCCTCAAGCCGGTTGCCTTCTGTACGCTCCAGGGTCATGGTCGAATAGTTCACGAGTGCCGCCTCATGGATACTAAGATAGAGATCATCATCAGTTTTCATGGTGAGTGGCGTGTGAACGGTATCCGCCTCTGATAAAGGCGTCTCATTAGTCAGATATTCAAACCGGTTCCACTGGTAGGCGCCAATCCACCACGCGGTGTGATCTCCGGTAAGGTTAAATTCAGTTAGTTCGTCCATAATCTGAAATGAACGAAGGTTTGGCTGTTCCGGGAATTCGTAGCGAAAGCCAACCCCGTCATCAAAAACTCTGAACACCAGGGTTAATTCTCTGTTCAGGCTATCAGCTTCATCAAGATATATTTTGAGCTGATTGTAATGATTGCGAATCTCTTTTTTCTCACCCCAAACCTGTGTCCATGTGTTATCAAATGAGGTTATTTCATAATCGGAAATATTAAATGGCCCGGTTAAATCAGGTTCTTCCCGAAGCTCAAATCCAAGAGCGGATTTCTCTACGACAGTGAGATCTCCCCGGGTAATAGAATACGAGGGAATACCGTCTGTTAGTTCAACAGTAACCGTATGATTTCCCGATGGAGATGAGACAGAGTGTACGGCTTGATCTGTTTGAATTGGGAATAAGAAATAGGCGAAAAGCAGAAGATAGTTGATCAGAAGCATGGCAGTAATCTTGATTGGTGTTTATATAAAAATGCTTCTGCCATATGAAGTTACGATGAAACGGGATGTTTGAAATACTTCAGAATAAGATCAGTGCTTGTAAATCATCTTACGGGTCATGCCTCCATCAATCACAAGGTTTTCTCCGTTGATGAAATCATTATCCGGCCGGGTAAGAAACAGGCAGGCGCGGGCGATGTCTCCGGGTTTTCCTACTCGTTTGGAAGGATGTTGTTTGTGATCAATATCTCGTAGTTCTTCGTAATTCTCTGTTTTAATCCAACCGGGACTAATGCAGTTTACGGTGATGTGGTAATCAGCATAGGACATAGCCATTGCATGAGTGAGAGCGAGCAAGCCGCCTTTGGAAGCAGCGTATGCCTCAGAATTGGGTTCTGACATCAGGGCCCGGGTGGAGGCAATATTAACAACCGATCCTCCATCCTGCTTTTTCATCTCTTCAGCCGCTGCCTTTGTCAGTAAAAAACTGCTCCTCAGGTTTGTATTAAGGATAAGATCCCATTTCTCAACCGTTAGCTCTTCCGGCGGCGTAAACTCCGAGAGCCCCGCATTGTTGATTAGAATGTCTATTCGCCCGTAAACTTTAACCGCTTCATGGATAAGCCCGGTAATAGAATCTGAGTCGGAGACATCGCATTCTACAAAAGCGGCACTGTAATTTTCTTCTTCTAATTTCTTTTGAAGTTTGTTACCGTTTTCAACATCAATATCAGCTATTAACACATTGTAGTCTTTCTCAGCAAACGCAGTTGCAATTCCTTTTCCGATGCCATTAGAGGCTCCTGTAACAATAACTGTCTTTTCCATTTAAATACCGGTTCGTTTTATTTTTGTCTTATATAATTGCAACATGTTCAGAGAGTTACAGGTTCATATATCATTTTTATATCAAAGTTACGAAGCTAGATGATATATTGGCTAAAGAGTCTAAATAGAAGATTCAACATACAATGATCACCTATTCCTAACGTAATAATTTCACATGATGTGTATTTCAAAGTATACTCAATAATAAAAAAACCATGGTATGGGAATTACTCTTCAGAACATCAAAGTGAGTAGAATGATCAATTATATCACACTTTTAATTATAATTTTATCCATATCAGGATGTAATGTCTCAGATTCAGATTCTTCGAGTGCGGATGCTGTATTCGAATTTAACTTCAGGGAATCGCAGTTCGAATGGGATGCTTTTTTTACGAATTATAATGTTGATAATGAAGACGGAATGGAGCTTCAGTCTGGGTATAACCTGCTTCCGGAACCTCTTAACACAGACGACCGTGCCCTTTATATCAGCGCAGTGAATCAAAGCGACGATGTTAAAATGATGTTCAGACGACAGATTATTGGACTAGAACCGAATGTGACCTACGATGTTCAATTTCGAATTCGATTTGCCACTTCGGTTCCATCAGGATGCTTTGGTATTGGAGGGCCACCCGGTGAAGCCGTACGAGTGATTGCAGATGCGAGCACCATCAGGCCGGAGGCAATTGTTGAAAATGGATTCTATCTGTTAAACACTCAACAGATGTCTGAACCGGCACAATGGTACGAAAATGTACAGATGGGAAATATCGCTAACAGCCGTGAATGCGAAGATGGGTATGAGTATGAATTAAAAGAGCTGGAATCCGAACCGGCACATACAACGGCAACAACTGATGACGGCGGGGCACTATGGTTAATGTTCGGAACCCGATCAGGGTTTGAAGGACAAACAGAGCTGTATTACACCTATGTTGAGGCCAAATTGAATCGGGAATAAGTGAGCAGATTACTTTTTTACAAAGGGGTTTAAAATACCCATCTGTGGGTTGGTTTTTTCCAGGAAATCCTTTTGGTGCCCGCTGATGGGTGCCGCTTAACCCGTCAGTCTTCAGTAAGAACAAGCTGCGTGCAGACGGGTAGTAACGCAAAGTTCAATTTTATACACCCTCTCTTAAAGCCGGTTAATTGCATTGAAGTTTGTTGGAAGTTGGTACAGATCCAATGCATTTTTAAAACAGAAAAAAGAACCAATTTCACAAGTAATGGAAGATGCTTACCCGGTTATGGCTGAAGAAATACAGAAGTGGCGTGACGAAACACCTGGCAGCGACCAGAGGTGTCACCTCAATAATGCGGGTGCTGCACTAATGCCCCGGCCAGTGATTGACGCTATAAAGGATCATTTAGACTTGGAAACGAGGATCGGAGGTTATGAGGCCGGAGATGCAGTATCATCAAAAATTGATAAGGCGTATCATGCTGTTGCCGAACTTGTGGGAACGAGGTCAGCTAATATTGCCATGGTGGGCAATGCCACCGTAGCAATATCTCAGGCGCTAAGTGCATTCGATTTTGAGCAGGGTGATACTATAATCACGACGTCGGTGGACTATTCTTCTAATCAGATCATGCTGCTAAATCTGGCAAAACGGTTTGGCGTTGAGGTTATCAGGGCGGGCGATCTTCCTGAGGGTGGCGCTGATCCGGAATCAGTGAGGCGCCTGATCAATCAATACCGGCCAAAACTTATGCTCATGAGCTGGATACCCACACACTCCGGACTCGTTCAGGATGCAAAATCTATTGGAGAGATTTGTTATAGTAAAGAAGTTCCATTACTCCTTGACGGATGCCAGGCGGTGGGACAGATTGAAATTGACCTGTCAGAGCTCAAATGCGATTTTCTCGCTGCTACCTCACGAAAGTTCTTGCGGGGACCCCGGGGAATTGGATTTTTATATGTATCAGACAGAATGATTCAGGAAGGCAGAAGTCCGCTGTATCCTGATACCCACGGCGCTGAGTGGACAGAACCCAACAATTTCAGACTTTCAGATAGCGCAAAAAGGTTTGAAAACTGGGAGTTCCCGGTTGCCCTGCAGCTTGGCATGGGCAAAGCCGCAGAGTATTCCCAAAGTATTGGAATGGAAAAAATATCACACCGAAGTTCATACCTGGCGGATTATGCCCGGAAAATATTTAGTGAAATTGATGGTGTACAAATTATCGATAGCGGATCAAAAATGTGTGCGATTGTGTCAGCAGCGCTGCACGATGTGGAAGCAGTCAACGCTGTTCAGGCGTTAAGAAATCAAGGTATCAATACCAGTTCTGCGTCACGTTCGACGAGTGTGATTGACATGGATGCCAAACAGATAAATTCAATTATCAGGATTTCTCCCCACTACTACAATACAACAGAAGAAATCGATGCTTGCGGAGATGCCTTAAATGAGTTTATGAACTCCCAATAGTTAAATATTATGGAATCTGAATCCATAAAAAATCGTTGTTAGGCATAGGGTTAGAGTAGATGCTATTTTAGCTATGTGACATTTTTTGATTCAGGCACCGACATTTAATTTAGATAAAAAGGGATGTTTGAGGGATTATACCAAGCAGACTATTGGTTCAGCCGCTTTATCATACAGCGTGGACTGGGATTTATTTACCTGATGGCATTTCTCGTAGCATTCAATCAATTCAGGCCACTTCTTGGCGAAAATGGCTTACTTCCGACCCAGAGATTTCTAGGACAAACGACGTTTAGACAGTTTCCGGGTCTTTTCCAATTTCATTACTCTGACAGATTTTTTGGATGGGTTGCCGGTTCCGGAATTTTTCTTTCACTGCTGGCCCTAAGTGGTATTTCTGAAGCAGGCCCGCTTTGGGTATCGATGCTCATATGGTTTTTGCTCTGGGCTCTTTATATGTCAATTGTAAACGCAGGGCAAATATTTTATGGATATGGCTGGGAATCACTGCTGCTGGAAGCAGGTTTTTACGCCATCTTTTTGGGGCCACTCCACTATGCATCGCCACTGATCATGATCTTTCTACTTCGATGGCTCGTGTTCAGGGTCGAATTTGGAGCCGGTCTAATAAAAATGCGCGGCGACTCATGCTGGCGGGACCTTACCTGCCTCAACTATCACCACGAAACACAACCACAGCCTAACCCGCTGAGCCGAACATTTCATAACCTTCCTGAGTGGATGCACAAATTTGAAACGTTCTCCAATCATGTGGTTCAGCTGGGAGTCATCTGGCTGCTCTTTGCTCCTCAGCCTATTGCATCTTATGCAGCAGCACTGATTGTCCTGAGCCAGGGCTACCTCATTATCAGCGGAAACTACGCCTGGCTGAACTGGCTCACCTTGTTACTTGCTTTCAGCGGGTTTAACGATGGTTTCTTTCATCAATTTCTTCAGTTTAGTCCGCCAGAAGAATTATTAACACCATTAGCGTTTCAGGGACTGACTGCAGCCCTTGCGGCCGTTGTCATTTACCTGAGCATTGATCCGGTAAAAAATATGATCTCTCCCGGACAGCGTATGAACGCCAGTTTCAACAATCTGCATCTTGTGAATACTTATGGTGCGTTCGGATCTGTCACCAAAGAACGGCGTGAAATCGTTGTTGAGGGTACAACGGATGAGACAATCAAGGACTCAACCGAATGGAAAGAGTATGAGTTTAAAGGAAAACCCGGTATCACTGAGCGAACGCCGCCCCAGATTGCACCTTATCATCTGAGGCTCGACTGGCAAATGTGGTTTGCAGCAATGAAGGATGTGCGCTCATGTCCGTGGTTTGTTAATCTTGTTGTGAAGCTGTTACAAAATCAGAGATCCGTGACTTCCCTGCTGAAAAGAAATCCATTTAATGAGAAAGCTCCGAACTATATCAGAGCCCGGCTGTATGTTTACAGATTTTCGTCGACTGAAGAGAAAAGAAAGACAGGCAAAATCTGGATCCGGGAGTTTCAGCACGAATACATGAGCCCGCAATCACTAGACGATTTATCCACAGTTGCCGGCTGAAGAACGGCCTGATATCGAATGGAAAAAGGGGTTAAAATCGTTTTAAAGACAGATAAGAAGAAAATATTTTAATAAATAACAAATCAGTTAAATAAAATACTATGGCACTTTCACCTTCGAATGAACTAATTAAATCCGTTCAAAATATAATACATCAGGATACGCAGCTTCAGGAGTATCGTCTTGATCTGACCGTCTCAGCAATACACGAATACGATTCCTCCGGATCGCTCGATTTTGGCGGAAGTGAATATAAGCCTGCGTCAACAAATAAACTGGAGCCGGTGAAAAAAGACGATGATGACTCTTATGGGTGGTGGAATCTTGCGGGCGGAACCTATCTCGCTATCTGTAACGAGAAAATCGATGTTGAAAATGGTGCTTCGGTGATCATTACCCCTCATCCACATGCTGTAGAGGCGGGGCTGATGATCAATACAATTGTATCTGAAAAAGGTAAATCAGATTCCGCAATTCGGGTACCTATTCTTGTGCCGGGGGTTGGTTGCAAAATTAAAGAGAATGCCAGATTTGCGGCCGCCTACATAATCACAGGCTGAAATCCATCAGAATCAATGATAGAATCAGAAATACTATAAAACGCGACTGGATAAGTACAAAGGTCTGGTTCTAAAAGTTGGTGCAAAAGGATGAAAAAGGTGACCGTAAAACCCGTTTTTATATCGATCGCCTGCCTGTTAGTTTACCGTTTAAAAGTCTCATAGCAAATTTCATACAAGCTCACATAACTGGTTTGGAGATCAGTTTGAAGCATCAGCCATACACGCATCGAGAGAGAGTACATTTTTACTCCGCCATTATATTTGATCTAAGAGGGAATGGAAAATGAGTTTATATAATTACTGTTATATTCATCGTCAAAATTTGGGTGTAATAATTTCGAGCACGCCAGACAGACAAAAACTTCATCTACTTTTCAAATAAAGATTTGATCACTAATGGACGTATTTTCAGCTGCCCCACATCATGACATATTTCTGCTTGTTTTACAGGTAGCTGTATTGCTTCTGGCTGCAAGAGCTTGCGGTGAAATTTCAACACGGCTCGGACAGCCTGCGGTAATAGGTGAAATTCTGGCCGGGATCATCTTAGGCCCCTCTTTGCTGTCAGGTGTATTTCCCGCTTTTGGTGAACTCATTATACCGCAAACACCTGTGCAGGGATACCTGCTGGAAGTAATTAGCCTGCTAGGTGCAATGTTTCTGCTGCTGATTACAGGACTCGAAACTGATATCAGGCTGATAAAGCATCATGCAAAAACAGCCATTAGCGTATCGCTTGGCGGTATTACCACGACTTTTCTGACAGGGTTTTTCCTGGGGATGTACCTTCCCGAATTTCTGCTCGCTGATTCTGATGAACGGCTTGTGTTTGCCCTCTTTGTAGCTACAGCTATGTCAATTTCCGCGATACCTGTCATTGCAAAGGTATTGATGGATATGAACCTTATGCGCCGTGATATAGGTCAGACTATTCTTGCGGCGGGTATGAGCGATGATACGATAGGGTGGATTTTATTATCGATTGTTGCAGGTATTGCCGCCGGAGATGCTGTTACGACAGGAACGGTGTTAACAACGGTAGGGAGTGTACTGGCATTTCTGGTAATCAGTTTTACATTGGGCCGCTGGCTGGTTCGCAAGCTGCTTACCTACGTTCAGGACGAGGTGATCAGCTCAGACAGAATCCTCTCTCTAGTGATTGTTCTCGTTTTTCTCTGGGGGGCCATCACCCAGCTCCTCAATCTTGAGGCAATTCTTGGCGCCTTCGTCATGGGTATTCTTTTTGGGATGATGCCACGATTGCCTGAAGATGTGATCAACAAACTTGAAAGTATAGCACTGGGAATTTTTGCCCCGATATTTTTTGCTGTTGCCGGTTTAAAGGTGAATATCCTGAACCTGTTCGATCCAACCTTAATAGTGATTACACTGATTGTAATCGGCATTGCGACACTCGGAAAGGTAATTGGTACCTATACCGGGGCGCGGTTCATTGGAGGCAAAGATCATTGGACGTCTCTAAGTTTTGGGGCGGGGCTGAATGCACGTGGAGCGATGGAAATTATTATTGCAACGATTGGTCTTCGTCTTGGGATTCTCAGCCAGGATATGTTTTCAATTGTTGTCGTGATGGCGATTGCAACATCGCTCATGGCACCGTTTGCCCTTCGGTATGTCCTCAAGCGTGTTTCTATTGGAGAAGATGAGCAAAAGCGCTTGAAGAAAGAAGAGCTTGAAGCCGACAGCATGGTAGCCGACATTCACCGGGTTCTTCTACCTGTTCGGCTGAAAGATGCAGAAACTGTGGACAGCGGCGACCTACAATCAATTGAAGCACAAATACTGGAGCTGAAAGGGCAGGGGACGGAGCTATCACTCACGTTGATGACTGTGGTTCAGGAGAGCAGTAAAAAGACGAACGCAGAAGCTTATTTAAATAAACTTTCAGGTTATTTCAATCTTAATGAACTGGTCGTAAAGGCCGTTGTGAGTGATAAACCCGGCGATGCGATCATTGATGAATCTAAAAAAAATTATGACCTGCTTGTTATTGGCGCCACCGATAGAAGTATCAATTCCGATCATCTCTTTAGCCCGATAGTTGATTACCTGGTACGAATGTCACCATGTCCAACCCTCATTGTGCAGGCAGCAGATATTTCGGAAAACTGGACGCCACAGCGAATCATGGTTCCAACAAATGGCAGCCTGGCCTCGCGTCATGCTGCAGAGCTGGGATTCTTCATTGCCAAATCCGATAAGGACAAAGAAGTTCTGGCTATGAACGTAGTTACTAACGAACTTCGCCCCGTTTACGACACAAATCAAATGTATGTCCAGAATAAAAATCTCTTCGCACAGGAAGCGGTTGATGAACTTAAAAAGCTCGGTGAAGCCTATGGGGTCAAGACGGAGTCGATGGTTGTAAATGGTCAAAACCCGGAAGATACGATTGCCGAAATTGCAGAGACCAACCAAATTGACTTAATTATAGTTGGTACGAATGTGCGACCGGGATCAAACCGCCTCTACCTGGGACCCAGGGTTGAAAATATTTTACAGTTATCACCCTGTCCGGTCGTTATTTTCAACACGTAGCAAAATCAGAATTTATTAGTTACTTCGTCTCCGATTGTTGATACTATAAAGCCAGCGCGAATTCTCGGGGCATAAAATTTCTAAATCCAACAATCAATAATTGAAGCAGCACAAGCGACTTAAAAAAGAGCTAAAACTATTTGATGTATACGCAATAAGCACCGGGGCTATGTTCAGTTCCGGATTTTTCCTTCTGCCAGGACTGGCAGCGGCTCAAACAGGCCCCTCGGTCATTCTGGCCTATTTTGTAGCAGGGATTCTCATATTACCGGCGATGTTTAGTGTGGCAGAACTCTCTACCGCAATGCCACGAGCCGGTGGGGCCTACTATTTTATTGACCGTAGTCTGGGTCCGCTGTTTGGAACAGTAGGAGGGATCGGGTCGTGGTTGGCCCTGATCTTTAAAAGCGCATTTGCGTTAATTGGAATGGGTGCGTATATCGCCATTTTTATTGACCTCCCGATTACGCCGGTGGCAATTGCACTTACCATTATTTTTGGGATTACAAATGTTGTTGGAGCAAAAGAGAGCAGCTGGCTTCAAAACGTAATGGTTGCTACCCTTGTTAGCATATTGTTCTTTTACGTAATCCAGGGAACGTTTGCAGTATTTAACGTAGACTTTTTTGATGTTGTTCGTGAGGAATTTTCACCTTTCTTTCAATTTGGTCCCCAGGGGTTTTTCGCAACAATCGGATTTGTATTCGTATCATATGCGGGTCTGACGAAAGTTGCCAGCGTGTCGGAGGAGGTGCAGAATCCCGACCGGAATATTCCTCTGGGAATGATGCTATCGCTTGCCACAGCAACATTTATTTACGTGGTGGGTGTTTTTATCATGGTTATGCTGCTTGAACCGGATGCACTTCACGCCGACCTCACACCGGTTGCTACTGCAGGAGAACAGTTTCTTACCTGGCTTCCGGGGGAGGCAGGACTCATTCTTGTGGTGATTGCTGCTATTGCAGCATTTGCTTCCACAGCCAATGCCGGTATTATGTCGGCAGCCCGGTATCCGCTTGCCATGGCGCGCGATGAACTGATTCCAACCTATTTTTCTAAACTGGGGCGTTTTGGAACACCCACTATCGCAACAGTGGCAACAACCATCATTATGATATTTCTGCTGGTTGCGTTTAACGTTGAATCTGTCGCGAAGCTGGCAAGTGCTTTTCAGCTTCTGCTGTTCGGTATCCTCAACATTTCCGTAATAGTGATGCGCGAAAGCAAGATTGAAGGATATGATCCCGGATTCAGGTCCCCCTGGTACCCCTGGATGCAAATCGCGGGATTCTTTATCAGTCTCTTTCTAATTGCTGAAATGGGGCTTTTATCAATCATATTTACCATCGCTATTGCTGCCGTCAGCGTTGTGTGGTACTTCAGCTACTCCAAGGACAAAGTTGAACGAGAAGGTGCCATCTATCACGTTCACGCAAGGCTTGGTAAATACCAGCATGAAGGGCTTGAGCGCGAAATGAGAGGGATCATGCGCGAAAAAGGCCTTAGGAAAGAGGATCCGTATGAAAAAGCAATTGGCCGTGCACTGGTATTGGACCTGTCACACGATCTGGAAATTGATGACATCACAAAAACGGTGAGTACAGCACTCGCTGAGCGGGTTGATATTTCCGCGGATAAAATTTATTCGCTCTTTCTTGAAGATTACCGCGAAGGGATCATTCCGGTGGGTAATGCGTGCGCCATCAAACACGTGAGGGTAGAAGAGGATGTGGATACCGAAGTAGCACTGATCCGAATTAAAGATGGACTGCCATTCGACAAGGTTAATCTTGAAAGCAATCAGAAAGATCTTGATGAGGAACTGAATAGTCTCATCTATATAATGAGCTCGGCGGAACGATCGGGTCAGCATTTAAGAATTCTGGCTCACCTGGCAGAAATGATCGATGTCATCGATTTTAAAGAGCGATGGCTGAATGCAAAAGATGAAGCCGAGCTGCGTGAAATTCTGCTGCGTGATGAGCGATTCATAAATATGACCATCAGCGATGATGATCCTACGAAGGAGATGATTGATAAACGAGTGAAGGATATCAGTCTGCCGGGCAGCACGCTTATTACGATTGTAAAACGAGGTGAGAAAATTATCTATGCCCACGGAAAAACTGAAATCAAAGAAGGTGACCGTCTCTCGCTGATTGGTGAAAAGTCTGATATCAATGAAGTAAAGGAGAAATATTCATTAAATTGAATACCATAAATACAGGCATGGTTTATTTAAGGCAGACTTGATTTTGAAATTGTGACTGATGTTATAAATCCCAAAACGTACTTAACTTTATTGCTCATACAGAACGATATTCACATCTATGAATCTGAATTCTCTGTTTGACCGTTTCAAATCTCAATTTGTCATCCTGCGGTGGCTGCCGGATTATAATGGCAAAAAATTTCAGAAAGATCTGATAGCGGGCCTCACCGTAGGCTTTATATCTGTGCCACAGCTGATGGCCTACGCCGTTATAGCCGGACTCTCTCCTGTTTATGGGCTTTACGGCTCCTTAATCCCGCTGCTCCTTTATCCGCTTTTTGGGACATCCCGGCATATCGCATTGGGAATAGTGGCAACAGATATGATTATCATTGCGTCTGGTGCGAGCTTGATTGCGACACCCGGAACCGATCAATACGTCTCACTGGTTCTGCTTCTGACCATGTTTACGGGTCTTATTCACATGAGCCTGTCTCTATTGAGAATGGGATTCCTGGTAAATCTTCTCTCTAAGCCTGTGATTTACGGATTTACAGCAGCAGCTCCGCTAATCATTGGTTTTAGCCAGGTGGGCAATTTGCTGGGGTTTGACCTGGAGCGGTCACAGTATATTTGGGTACTTGCAGTAGATGCCTGGAGCAATCTTGAAGCGGTAAACATGTGGGCGCTTGGTATCGGTTTCACAGGCATCATTTTACTGGTACTTATTAAGAAAATTAAGCCGATGTTTCCCAGGGCTCTCTTACTTTTGTCAGCTGGAGGAGCAGCCGTCTGGTTCTTTAACCTTGATGATTATGGGGTTGATCTGATAGGCAGCATCCCGTCCGGGCTTCCATCGTTTCGTTTGCACGATTTGTCATTCGGTGACTTAAGAGCACTGCTGCCTACGGCCATTACACTAGTTTTGATTCAGCTCATGTCTGTGATGTCGCTAGGCAAAACATTTGCCAACAAGTATAAATATCCGCTGAACCCAAATCGAGAGTTTTTTGCTATAGGTATAGCCAATTTTCTCGGCAGTTTTTTTCAAAGCCCGCCCATTTCAGGCAGCTTTTCGCGCACAGCTGTGAATGATCAGAGTGGGGCACAGACGGCCCTCTCGAATGTTGTTTGTGCAGGTGTGATTGGGTTAACGCTTCTATTCCTGACACCACTTTTTTTCTACATTCCCATACCGGCACTTGCGTCTATTATTATAGTAGCTACGCTGTCTCTGCTCGATATTGACGAATTGGAATATCTGTTCAAAACAAAGCCGATTGATGCCTACATTGCAATTTTCACGTTCTTAAGCGTGCTTCTAATTGGTATTCAGGAAGGTATTTTGATGGGAATCGGTGCATCACTCGTAGCGGTTCTCTATCGCTCAAGCAGGCCTAATGTAGCAGTACTGGGCCATGTTCAGGGATCCAGGACATTCAGAGACATGTCGAAAAATCCGTCAGCCACTCCAATTGAGGAAATCCTGATACTACGCTTTGATACATCACTTTCTTTCAATAATGCAGAGTTTATCAAAGATTTTATTATTCAAAAAAGTGAGGAGAAGAGTAAAAAAATCCGTGCAGTGGTAATCGATGCTAAAAGTATCAATGACCTTGATACGACTGCTATAGATGCGCTTCAATCAGTAGCAGAAACACTTTCTGACTGGGATATTGAACTCCATTTTGGAGGATTGAAAACACCGGCAAAAAAACCGTTGATGCGTTCAGGCCTGGCAAGAAAACTAGGCGGGACCCATTTCCATGAAAACACTGACAAGGCTGTTCAGTATTTATTGAAAAAGTGGGATAAAATTGATCAAAAAGAGGATGAAGAAGAGAGCGACGGTACCGATACGGAAGGATCAGATCAATCCGAAGAAGAAAATGACGAGCCGGGACGATTGAGTGATTATCTCGGAGTCATTGATTGATAATTATTCTCTTCACATTAAGGGGTTTAATGTTTTTAGCTCTCAGCTGCCTGATGGTTTCCTTTATCTCAGATATCTGCTAAAATGAATTGGGTAAACTGGAAAAAGTTACTTGATATTGGAACATAAATATGAGAATATGTTTTTATGCGAACAACAATAGACATACCGGATCAATTAATGAAAAAGGCCAAAAAGCAGGCTATAGAGGAGGGAATAACGTTAAAAGAGCTTTTTAACAGAATGCTCGAAAAAGAACTCAGTACTGAGCAAGAAACGGGTTCTGCCCCCTGGAAGAATCTGCAAGGGAGTGGGTCGGCAGGAGATTTATCCCCGGAAGATTCTGGCTTTGAGGGTTATAAGGGCCCGGATTGGAATCACGCCGTTCAGATGAATGAGCCCGATCCTGAATGATTATCCTCGATACCCACATTTGGTTATGGTGGCTTTTAGGTGATGGTAATCTCTCAACTTCTGAACGCGATGCCCTTGACCGGAAGGCTGCAAAGAAAGAGTTAACCATTTCGTGGGTTAGTGTGTGGGAAACAGAAATGCTTGAACGTAAAGGACGAATTGAATTGAGACCTGACTTCAGATCCTGGATATTTGCAGCAACTGATCCTCAAATAGTAACTATGTTACCGGCGGATATCGATCTAGTCGTCGCCCAGCGACTATTGCCGGATGCATTTCACGGTGATCCGGCAGACCGACTTATTACTGCTTCTTCATTGCTCTCAGGCTATCCACTTGCTACTCACGACAGGCGGATTCAGCAATCTGAATGCTGCAAAATTTGGCAGCCCGACTAATGCTTTTCTTTCTCAAGAAGCTTCAATATCTCCTGAAAGGGTAGTGCTTCTTCTTCACTGTCAGCCATATCCCGAAAAGTAAATTTGCCTGACTCCAGTTCATGATCGCCTACAATAATTGCGTAACGGGCATTTTCACGATTGGCATCTTTCATCTGGGCTTTCATTGATCGTCCTTTGTAATCCATTGTAGCGGATGCTCCTGTGGATCTGATCTTTGAAAGCTTAGACAATCCCCATTTACGGGCAGAATCACCAAGGGTCACGATATAAACGTCAACTTCTTTTTCGCCACCGAGCGGGATACCAAGTTCTTCACATGCAATCAATAGGCGCTCCATACCGGCCGCAAACCCGACTGCCGGGGTGGGTTGGCCGCCAATCTCCTCAACAAGAAGATCGTATCGGCCTCCGCCTGCAAGAGCGTCTTGAGAGCCAAGGTCGGGACTAATGAGTTCAAAAGCTGTTTCTGTGTAGTAATCCATTCCGCGTACCAGATAGGGATCGGTTTCAAAACTGATGCCAAGATCAGTGAGATACTCTTTTACTTTCTGGTAATGTTTTTTTGATTTTTCACTCAGATAATCCGTAATCAGCGGAGCGGAATCGATAAAAGGCTGATCTTCTTTCTCCTTCGAATCAAGAATACGCAGCGGATTTTTTTTGAAGCGCTCTTGTGAAACATCGCTCAGATTCTCAAGATTAGGCTCCAGGTGATTTTTTAGTGCTTCAACATAATTTTTACGGCTTTCAGGATCGCCAATAGAGTTTAGTTTAAGTGTCGTATTGGTGATTCCAATTTTTTGATATATGTGAATCATAAAAGCAATCACCTCAACATCTGCCACAGGATCATCACTTCCAATCACTTCAATACCGAACTGATGAAATTGTCGCTGCCGTCCTTTCTGCGGACGTTCAGCCCTGAACATTGGTCCAATGTAGTAGAGCTTCTGAGACCCGCCTCGCTGCTCCAGGTGGTGTTCAACATAGGATCGCACTACAGGAGCTGTTAATTCAGGACGCAGTACATAGTTGTCATCACCCCGGCTGAAAGAAAAAATCTCCTTTGAGACAATATCTGTCAGCTGACCAATACCTCTAATGATTAATTCAGTCTGCTCCATAATGGGAGTCCGAATCTCTTCAAGGTTAAAAAGTTCGGCTTCCGTCCGTATGAGTTGCTCCAAATATTGCCATTTTCGGACATCATCAGGAAGGATATCCGTCATGCCTAGGTGCGTGCTGTAAAGTGGCTGCGCCATGTAGATTAATTTCTATTATCTGATGTGAATTAATTTAGCCTAAAAAGATACAATTGATTTTGGAGAATAGACACGGTTTTCACGGTTCTTGTGATAATGGATTGACAGGGTTGACTAAAAATATAAAAAGCCCCGGCAATTTTCTTACAGGGGCTTTCTATTCAAAGTGGTACTGATTTAGGATCCGAAAAGTGATTTCAAGAATTTCTGATGCTTTTTCTTATCCTTGTGGATAAAAAGCGGCACGCCGAATCTGAAATACGCCATCTTATCGGTAAAATCCTCACGGAAAATACTTGTAATACCTTTATCAGCTTTTGAAACACCCACAATCATATCAATCTGCTCCTTTATAACCATGTCGTAAATCTGATCCATTTTGGATCCTTCAACATTTAGAGAAAAAACGAAATCCACATCCTTGGGAATGGAGTGCTCTTCAACGAACTCATTTTTTTTCTTTTTAAGGTACTGGTTCATCTTCTCTTCATCGTCCTCTTTAGGCAGATTTGGGAAGAACTGAGCCGGGTAGTTGTATATGTGTTGGGCTATCACATATCCGCCGTTTTCTTCGGTCATTTCATGTGCCAATTGAATAGCTTTGGCCGATTGTGCAGAAAAATCTGTGGGCACAAGTGCTTTTGCCAAATGATACCTTGCAGATTCGGGAACAAATAGAATTGAGGAAGGGACGTATTTCATGATCTTCCGGGGAATAACTCCTTTGCCTGTGTACTCTGCTTTCTTACCCATGATGGTCACATCAGGGTTGATAGACTTCATTTTTTCAACAATTTTATCAGTGGGTCGACCTGTTTCAATTATAAGGTCTGTTTCCACCTGTGACCCTTCAAAATAATTGTTGATTTTCTCCTGCAGTTCTTTTCGAATTACTTCATCGAAGTCATCTTTGTTCTGAAGTTCCGGAAAAAGCTGCACCATGTCGTCAGCCACCTGGGCTGACTTAATAACATGGATGAACGTTATTTTTTTTGGTTTGATTTCTGATGTCAAAAAGTGTGCATACCCTGTGAGGATGTCATCCATACTGCTCAAGTCGAGGCATACAAGCCAATCTTCTAAGCGTTCCATATATTTATCCCGATTTTTTATTGAATTTGTTTTTCTACTGCTTTTTTGACGATCTCTTTGTAGGAGTCTTTCTCCTTGTCCTTGAGTTTATTTAGGTTCTCCTTGTATTCACGGCTTAATCCTCGCTGCAGGCTGTAACACATAATGAGTAATATTATGACAAAGGGAAGACCCGAACTAATGGCAGCTGCCTGGAGTGCTCCAAGACCGCCCCCGATTAAGAGTACAGCTGCGACAAAGCCCTCGGTAGATGCCCAGAAAATACGTTGACCTACCGGAGAGTCAAGCTTTCCGCCGCTTGTAAGCCCGTCGATTACCAGGGAGCCGGAATCAGATGATGTTACAAAGAAGCTCAGGACTAAGAGAATTGCCAGGAATGATGTGATGGTTCCCAGCGGAAATTCATTGAGTAAGACGAAAAGCGATGTAGTCTGATCTGCCTCTACAGCACTTGCAATCTCTGCCATGCCACTCGTTTCAAGGAATAGTGCACTTCCTCCAAAACCACTCATCCAGAGGAACGTAACGATAGTGGGAACAATGAGTACCCCGAGTACAAACTGTTTTACAGTTCGGCCTTTTGAAATACGCGCGATAAACATTCCAACATATGGAGACCATGAAATCCACCAGGCCCAGTAGAAAACCGTCCAGGTACTCATAAAGCTACCTTCTTCAAATGATTGCGTCCAGGTAGCATATTCCGCAAATGTTTGGATGTAATACCCGGTGCTTTGTACAAACGTGCCGAGGATATAAAGAGTTGGGCCCACAACTAAGATAAAAAGTAAAAACAGCCCTGCGAGCCGGATATTGAATTCACTAAGTACTTTAACTCCTTTATCTATACCCAGGACCACAGAACCTGTTGCCACGAGAGTGACGGCAGCGATGATGATAACCTGAAGAGTAGTTGTATTCTCAAATCCAAATACAAAATTCATACCAGCACCGGCTTGCTGTGCTCCAAGGCCAAGTGATGTAGCCAGGCCAAATAACGTTGCAAGAACAGCAAGTATATCAATGACATCTCCCATCCATCCTTTAATTCTATCACCCAGGAGGGGGTAGAATACAGATCTAAATGATAAGGGAAGGTTTCTGTTAAAGGCAAAGAATGCCAGTGCCAGTGCTACAATAGCGTAAACGGCCCAGGCGTGAAGCCCCCAGTGAAGAAATGTAACACCCATTGCATCACGAACAGCCTGAGTAGATCCAGTTTCAGCATGAGGCGGATACAGCAAGTGCCACATCGGTTCGGCGACTGAGAAGAACATCAGTCCAATACCCATACCGGCACTGAACAGCATTGCAAACCACGCCATCGTACTAAACTCGGGTTTTGCGTCTTGTCCCCCCAAACGGATATCCCCAAATTTGCTGAACGCAAAATAGAGCGCAAATCCTATAAAGATGTTTACGCCTGCCACAAATAGCCAGCTTGCCCAATCGGTAATATTAACCCGGGCAGTATTAAATGCCGATTCTGCAGCATCTCCTGCTATAAGTGTGCCAATGATCATGGCCGCAATTAAAATTACGGCCGGCCAAAATACCGGAGCATGTATATCAAACCATTTATTGCCATCGGTGCTATCCGATGTCCCATTTTCTCCTCGTAAAGCCATACTGTTTATCGTTTTAAATTATCATTAAAGATTATGACGAGTCTGTTTAGAAATAGAAGCCAATGTTGATGTTGAATCGTATGTTGTAGTCGGAGTCACCAATTCCAAGGTCTTCGTGACCCGGACCAACTCCAACTCCAAAGTTATCTGTTAACCATGGTTGATTCACACCCTGAGCAATATCAAAATAGGTGAAAACCGGACCTGCAGATAACAAAAACCCTGTAATATTCATGATTGTCGACTGAAAGTTTTCGTCGAGAGTCAGTGTCGTACCGTCAGCAAGTAATGTTTCTCCCTCACCTATAGTATTCTGCATATAGCTGAAGTCATTATAAAAATTCAGATTTGTTATGGGGCCCCAGTCTACATCATGGGAATAAGCGATACCAAGGGTGCCAATCCATGCCTCCGTGCTCACCTGGTATGGTATTCCATATGCTCCCATGGCTACGGTGCTGACATCATTTCCGGCATCATTTATAGCATCCATGCTGTAATACAGAAATTGAGGTTTAATGTTGAAATTTCCTGAATTTAAATCTGCATGGAGGGCTAAAGCATACTGTCCACTGAAATCATCCTGAACGGAGTTGTATAGCTGGCCATATTGTACTGAGGCGCCGACTTCACTATTACCGAGTTGATACGCACCACGAACGTTAAATTGGTTTCTTTCAGTGAGTGAGGTGTTGCCATTTGGAATTACATCATAAGAGTAGCGTCCAGAACCGCCTGTACCAAAGCTTCCGTTTCCTCCAACAGGGCCTTCAGGCTCAGCCTGAAAGAAATAGGCAAAATCCCACTGCCAGTTTTCAGTTGACTTGGTAAGTTTCAGGCCCATGTCATGATCGTCCTCAAGCCCTACATAATAAGGAAGGCTGAACCACCAGTTATGAGAGTTGTATTGCAGATTGCCAAAGGGTACCTGTGTTATACCAAGCTGCCCCTGCACATTTTCAGAGAAATCATACTGTAGCCATCCCTGTTTTATAAAATGCGTTCCAAATGTTGGATAAAAGCGATATTCAAAATTAAGACCTATTCCATTGGGGTTATCATAGACTGCATTGATTCTCCAGGTGTCGAGGGTGAATTGACCATCTTGTGCATTAATGTCACTTTCGTAGCTGTTTAGCAACAAATTAAACCGAACAGCTCCGCCCACATGAAGAGAAGGTTCCTCTTCGTCAGACTGGGCCTGCAATGAAAAATCTAGTCCGCTAACCAAAAGCAGAATAAATGTCACAATAAATATTTTTGGTAAAAACCTTGTCACTTTCATATATCTATTTTTTGAAATCATTCTTAAGAAAAATTGAAGTTAATTATTTGGCGTCACAGCTATACGTAAGAAAAGACGTGCATTTTTAATTCCATCTATCTTAAAAAAATGCTCTGCAATATCAAAATTTTAACAATTAAATAAGCTATTGAAAAATAATTACTTATCATCATTTAATTTGAAAGAAAGCAGAAAGTATTTCGAATAGTACTTTAGAATAGTCTGATAGCAGTAATTATAAAATTGAAATACTGATCAAAGCAGAGATAAAGGCATATGAATCAAACCGGAAATGAACCAAAAACTAAGAAAAGACAAATTGAGTCTTGAAATATCAGATTAGATTTAGAGTTGAAATATGAATAATATTTTAAATCATACTCATGATTAATAAACTGGAAAAATTATGGGAGTCACCCAAACCTTGGTCAGAAATGTAAGACAGGCATATGTGATGGATATTCATTTCAATTACTAACTCACTCCATCACGGTTCTCCCAATTTATGTTCGTCTCAACTAATTCAGCGTAATATCAGTTTAGTGAGGGAAACGTAAATTTTTATTTAAGCCCCGGTAAAATATGCGGACACTGGTTTGGTTTCGAAATGACCTCAGAACAATCGACCATCAAGCTTTGGCAGAAGCGGCAAAAAAAGGAGATGTTTGTGGCCTCTACTGCTTTGATCCAAGACACTATGATGACATTAACTACGGCTTTCCGAAAACTGGCTCATTACGAACAGGTTTTTTGATTGAATCAGTAAACGATTTAAGAAAAAAAATGAGAGAGCTGGGAAGTAATCTTATGGTGAGAGTAGGGAAACCTGAATATATACTTCCGAAAATTGTCTCAGAAGCGGGCATCGACCAGGTTTTTTATCATGGTGAGGTTGCTCCTGAGGAGGCAGATGTGGAGATAAATGTGGAAAATAGTGTTGATATGCCCATGAAAAAGTTTTGGGGAACCGCTATGTATCATCGAGACGATCTGCCATTTGACCTGCTGACCATTCCCGACGTTTACACGCAGTTCAGGAAAAAGGTTGAGAAGAAAAGCTCAGTTAGGGCGCCTTTGCCAGAGCCGGAAAATTTGAATTGGGATGATAATATAGATGCAGGTGAAATTCCCTCTGTAGATGATCTTGGGTTGAAAGAGCAGCAAATGGATCAGAAATCAGTTCTTCAGTTTAGCGGAGGCCAATCGGAGGCTTGGCAGAGATTGCAGCATTACTTTTATGAGGTCGATGAGCTTAGAAATTATAAATACAAGCGGAATGGCCTGCTTGGCGCGGATTACTCCTCAAAATTTTCTCCCTGGCTGGCGCACGGCTGCATTTCAGCACGATCTATTCATTCTGAAGTGGAAAAATATGAAGAGGAAGTCCATGAAAACGAATCGACGTATTGGATGAAGTTTGAGCTGATATGGCGCGACTATTTTCACTACTCTATGATAAAATATGGCTCTCAACTTTTTCAGCTGGGAGGTATTCAGCAGAAGGATCTCAGGAAAAGCACTCATCAGGCTACATTTGATAAGTGGGCCAACGGTGAGACCGGCATACCGTTCATTGACGCAAATATGAGGGAGCTGAACCAAACAGGATATATGAGCAACCGGGGACGCCAAAATGTGGCTAGTTTTCTCGCTCAAAATCTGAATTTCGACTGGCGGTGGGGAGCTGCCTATTTTGAATCCAGGCTGTTGGATTATGATGTGTGCAGCAACTGGGGAAACTGGGCCTACAACTCAACGGTGGGCCACGATCCAAGGAATCGATATTTCAATATCATCAACCAGGCCGGAAAATACGATAAGAAAGGCGAATATGTACGGCACTGGCTGCCTGAACTAAAGGAGCTGCCGAAGGAATTTATTCATGAACCCTGGAAGATGATGCCCGATCAGCAAGAGCTCTATAACGTGAAGCTGGGTTCTGATTATCCTGAGCCAATGATTGATCTGGAGAAAAGCTATGAACGAATTCGAAATGAAGAGTAGATCTTAATATGCATGGTTATTGATGCTGAACCGGGTTTTTCGTACTATATGTGTAAAATATGTGCTAAATGAATAATCAGCCAATCAGAGGCCGCGGTTCATCAACAAACCAGAGCCATCGTTTTACGGATGAAGAGATCGAATATGATCTCGATGAGAAGACCGGTCAGCTAAAAAAGCCCAGGCGGAAGATTCTAAAAGATCATACGAAAGGAATCATATCAACAAACAATAGTCCTGATATTCCTTTTGATGTAAGTGTTAATCCTTACAGGGGATGTGAGCACGGGTGCGCATATTGCTACGCGCGTCCGACTCATGAGTTTTTGAATATGTCGGCCGGACTCGATTTTGAAACGAAGATCGTAGCTAAATACGACGCACCAAAATTGCTGAGAAAAACATTGGCGACTGAATCGTGGAAACCCCAGGTTTTGGTCATGAGCGGAGTCACTGATCCGTATCAGCCTGTGGAAAAAGAGCTTAGGATTACCCGCCAGTGCATTGAAGTTCTGGCTGAAGCCCGTCATCCGTTGGTCATCATTACCAAAAATTATGGTGTCACCCGCGATATTGATCTGCTAAAACAACTGGCAAATGAGAACGCGGTGCGGGTTGTTCTCTCAATTACGAGTCTTCAAAAAGAGTTGATCGGTACACTTGAGCCAAGAACGAGCCGCCCAAAGAAGCGACTGCAGGCGGTACGAGAACTTTCATCAGCAGGTATACCGGTGCAAGTGAACATTGCTCCCATCATACCAGGGCTAAATGATGATGAAATAGTACCCATCATGGAAGCCGCAAAAGAAGCAGGGGCAGAATCTGTATCTTACACGATTCTTCGGCTTCCTTACTCAGTGAAAGATATTTTTCTGAAATGGCTGGAAGATCATCAACCCAACCGTAAGCAGAAAGTGATCAACAAGCTCAGAAGCCTGAAGGATGGACAACTGAACAGATCTGAATTCGGTGAGCGATTCAGGGGCAAGGGAGCATATGGCGAGCAGATCCGGCAGCTGGTGGATATTCATAGTAAAAGGCTGGACCTTGGAAAAAAGAGAGAACCCCTCAACTGCAGCGCATTCCGTCGACCTGCAAATGGTCAGCTCGGACTTTTTTCAAATTAATGAGTAATAGAAAAAACTGCCGGGGAACCATCGCTAAGATAATTAGGCACAATCCATTACATCTCTTAACTTCAGGTAGCTTAAGCCGGTTGCTGAGTTGACGTTCTATAAACTATACCTGGCAATGAATTTATGAGGTCTGAATGTAAGCAACCATACTTCTGTTAACGATAACTGAAAATCTTAACCAAAAATTAGTCAATATGTCTGCTGTTAATTCTACAATGCTCGAACTCGGAACCAAGGCACCTAAGTTCTCTTTGGAAGACGTAATTTCTGGAAAAACATATGATCTCAAAAAATTTCGTGGAAATAAGGCGCTGCTGGTAATTTTTATTTGTAACCACTGCCCATATGTGAAGCTTATCAAAGAGTCGCTGGTTGAGTATGCAACAGACTACATGCCTAAAGGAGTTGGTATAGTTGCGATCAGCTCAAATGATGTAGTAAATTATCCACAAGATGCACCTGATAAGATGAAAGAAGATGCTGAAGCATTTGGCTATCCCTTTCCATATTTATATGATGATACGCAGGAAGTTGCCAAAGCTTATAAAGCAGCCTGTACCCCCGATCTGTTCTTATTTGATGAAGCTTTGGAGCTGGTATACAGGGGGCAATTTGATGATGCCCGACCGGGTAACGATATAGAGCCAACAGGTAAAGATCTGCGGGAAGCCACGGATAAAGTTCTCTCTGGAGAAATGGTTCCTGAAGATCAGAAACCAAGCATTGGCTGTAATATAAAATGGAAAGAAGGTAACGAACCCGATTACTTCGGATAAAACGAGCCATATGAGTTTAGATATAGCAGGGTTACGAGAAAACTACACACGTGGTGGACTAAAAGAAGATGATCTTATTGAAGATCCGGTCATCTTTTTCAAAAAATGGCTTGAGGAAGCCATTGAATCGAAAGTGGCTGAACCAAACGCGATGTCGCTCGCAACGGTAGCCGAAGATGGTACGCCAAACTCCAGGATCGTTTTATTGAAGGAAGTTGGTGAGCGAACCATCCGATTTTACACCAATTATGAAAGCAGGAAGGGAAGTGATCTGAAGACTAATCCGTTCGCAGCAGTTAGTTTTTGGTGGCCTGAACTTGAGCGGCAAGTTAGAATTAAAGGATCCATCAAAAAGGTGAGCCGGGAAGAATCAGACGAATATTTCCAAAGCAGACCTCGCGAGAGCATGCTGGGTGCCTGGGCTTCGAAACAAAGCTCTGAAGTTGTAAACAGAGAGAAGCTCAGAGAAGCGTACGAAAAGGTATCCAAACGGTTTAAAAACACAACGATTCCCACACCCGGCTTTTGGGGCGGTTTCGATATTTATGCAAACGAAATTGAGTTCTGGCAGGGCCGGCCATCACGCTTGCATGATAGAATTTTGTACACGTATGGAAATGATACCTGGAAATTCAAAAGATTGCAGCCTTAATATTTGATGGGTAAAAATAAGCTTCAGCGTTATTCGGACAATCAAGATTTTGATAACGTTCTGGAACACACAGACTTCAGTGATGAAAATCCGGCACCCAAAGGTAAATGGGCAGGCGAAATCTTTGAAAACAACAATCCTATAGTTGTAGAACTCGCCTGTGGTAAAGGGGAGTATACCACGTCACTGGCAAAAAAATGTCCGGATAAAAACTTTATCGGGATAGATATAAAAGGCGACAGGATATGGAAAGGAGCCATACGTGCTCAAAATAAAGAGTTAGATAACGTTCGGTTTTTGAGATGCTTCATTGATCATCTCGAGCAATTCTTTGCGGCCGAAGAGATAAGTGAAATATGGATCACATTTCCGGATCCCTACCTAAAAAAGAGCAATTCAAAAAAGCGACTCACCTCACCTAAGTTCCTTGGTATTTATCGAAAGGTGGCTGCGAAAGATGCGGTCGTACATTTGAAAACAGATTCGGAACCACTTTTTCGCTTTACCAATGAGGTGATCGATGAACAAGGATTGACTGTCATCGAGAAAATAAACGATCTGTATGCTCGATCCGAAATGAAGGAAGAACTCCGCGTAAAAACATACTACGAACAAAAACATCTTGAGAGAGGCCGTACAATTCAATACGTGCAGTTTTTATTGAATCCTTAATTATACGGCTTCAGCTATTGACTTTTCCCTTGAAAATGATAAATTGATGATATTCACTTAACACTGTTAACCTGCACGCCATGTCTCTCAGGGAAGATATTTTAGAAGTCAGCCGAAATCTGCTCGTCAAAGACGGGTTCGGGAAAATGTCTATGCGAAAAATAGCAAATCGGGCAGGCGTATCTGCCACAAGCATCTACCTTCATTTTCAGAATAAGGATGAGCTGCTGCTCGCACTTATTGAATCAAGCATCGCTAAGCTATCGTCAGCCCTTGAGAAAAACCTGACCGATTCGGACGATTCAATTACGAAACTTGAGAAAATGGCCCGGTCATTTGTGGATTTTGCTCTTGAGAATCCTCAGGAATATGAAATCATCTATATGGTTCGTCCGGAGGAGATGCCTAAATTTCCAAGAGAGAAGTTTCAGCAAATCCGTAAGATTTATGAGTTGCTTGCAGATATTATCAGTGAAGGGAAACGGAAAGGCGCCCTTAATGTTGACGACCCGCTCATGAGTTCCTATATGATATGGGCACAACTACATGGAGTTGCCTCCGTTATTATTAGCAGAAGGCTTGATACACGAATTCCTGATGAAGAATTCGTGAGTCAGGCTGTAGATCATATTATTCAGGGATTTATATCACAAAAAACACCGGTGTAAAGGAGATTACTATTATGGAATCACTAATTCAGGAAGTCGCATTTTTTTCAGAGTTGTCCAACTGGACAACCTGGGGCAGCATAGTCGCAGTTTTATTGGTACTTAGCTATACAGGTGCACCGCTCATACTTTGGGCTTTGCTCGGGTTGGTAGCGCTTGCAGGATTTGGAGCACCCGTCTGGCTAGTGGCTACATACATTGTTCTCGCAGGCATATTCAATATTAAACCGGTTCGGCGAACGCTCTTTTCCGGTCCAATTATGAAGCTGCTCGATGCACTGAATATTCTGCCTGCAATCTCTGAAACTGAACAAACTGCTATTGATGCCGGTACGGTCTGGGTAGAGGGGGAGCTTTTCTCAGGAAGCCCTGACTTCAAAAAGATGATGAACGAAGATTATCCTGATTTTACTGAGGAAGAACAAGCCTTTCTTGACGGCCCGGTTGAAGAGATATGCTCGATGGTAAGTGATTGGGATGTTTTTCAGCGACGTGGTTTTGATGATAAAACGTGGAAGTATCTCCGTGAAAAAAGATTCTTTGGATTGATCATACCTGAGGAATATGGCGGATATGGGTTTTCAGCCAATGCCCACAGCGCAATTGTTGCTAAACTCGCCTCACGTTGCGGTCCGCTGGCTACAACTGTGATGGTTCCCAACTCTCTGGGACCTGCTGAACTGTTGATGCATTATGGAACAGACGAACAAAAAAATCACTATCTGCCACGCCTGGCTACCGGTGAAGAGATCCCTTGTTTTGCGCTGACCGAACCCAATGCAGGTTCTGATGCAGGGGCGATGCAGAGTACGGGTGAAGTTGTGATGGGCGATAATGACCAGCTCTATCTTAAACTCAACTGGGATAAACGATATATTACACTTGCAGCTATTTCGACGGTTATCGGACTCGCCTTTAAACTATCCGATCCAAATGAGTACTTAGGAAAGGGCAAACATCTTGGAATTACCTGCGCTCTCGTACCAAGCGATACTGAAGGGGTTGAGTTAGGAAAACGTCACGATCCGCTCGGTGTTCCGTTCTACAACTGTCCGACTCGCGGTCATGACGTGACAGTGCCGATAGACGCAATTATTGGAGGTAAAGAAGGTGCCGGAAATGGCTGGCGAATGTTGATGGAATCCCTGGCCGTAGGTCGCGGTATTTCACTTCCGGCTCAGTCTATTGGCGGAGCCCGAACAGCATTTCGTGCAGTCGGTGCTTATTCTGCAATACGTAAACAATTCGGTCTCAACATCGGAAAATTTGAAGGTATTGAAGAGCCAATGGCCAGGATTGGTGGCTACACATACCTGATGGATGCCGCCCGAAGCTATATTTGTGGTGCACTCGATCAGGGTGCAAAGCCAGCGGTTATTACAGCTATTGCTAAATATAATTTTACTGAACTGGGCCGCGAAATTATCAACGACTCAATGGATATTGTGGGTGGTGCCGGCATTTCCCGAGGTCCACGCAATATATTTGCCCACAGCTACATCGCTACTCCTATTGCGATCACGGTTGAAGGCGCAAATATTCTTACCAGAACACTTATGATCTTTGGTCAGGGCGCCATCAGAAGTCATCCATACGCGCTCAAGGAAATCAATGCGCTGATGGATAAAGATGTGAAAGCGTTTGATGAAGCCTTTACCAGTCACCTGGGGCATGTAGTTAAGAATATGAGTCGCTCATTGCTGCTCACCCTTACACGAGGCCGATTGGCAAGTGCTCCTTCCGGCGGACCTGCTGCGAAATACTACCGTAAGCTTGCATGGGCATCCGCATCGTTTGCGTTTATGTCTGATATAGCTCTCGGTTCGTATGGCGGAGCGCTGAAAATGAAAGAAAAACTTGCCGGACGGTATGCAGATATACTTAGCTGGATGTTACTGGCAACTGCAACGCTGAGACGATTTGAAGCCGAAGGACGGCGTGAAGAGGATCGTATCTTCTTTGAATGGTCGATGCAGCACGCGTTTTATCGAATCCAAACCGCATTCGACGAGATTTATAACGAAATAAGTGTGCCCGGTTTGAGTTGGGTATTCAGAGGACCCATTGCTCTTTGGTCACGGATCAACAGAATCGGCAAGAAGCCATCTGATAAACTCGGTCACAAAGTGGCACAGGCTATGCAGCAGCGGGGAGATCAGCGGGACCGTATGACATCCGGGATCTACATCAATAAGTCGACGGATGAAGCGATGGGCAAATATGAACACGCCATGAAACTTTCAGAAGAGTCCTACCCGATTTATAAAAAGCTTTATAAGGCAACAAAAGCCCGAAAGATCAAAAAAGCACCTGTACTCGAACAGATTGAGCCTGCTCTGGAAGCAGGAATCATTGAAAAACAGGAGGCTGAAAAAGTTAGGGCTGCTGAAGAAGCACGCTATGACGCCATACTGGTTGATGAATTTACTCTTGATGAATATAATGAGAGTGCGATTGATCCTTCAAAATCTACAGGAATGGGGATGGATAAAGAGAAGAATCCACTTATGGCCTGATAGGTCAAGTCTTATATAGTTGCTATGTTTACTAAACGCCCGATCTAAAGTCGGGCGTTTTTTTAGTTATTATCCGAATGAAGAGTTTCCGCTTTCTTTGCTGAAAACAAAATACCCTTAATCATTGCAGAGCTGAAGCCGCTGTGTTCCATTTCGTTGAGTCCGGCAATCGTACAGCCACGGGGCGTCGTCACCCGATCAATTTCAAATTCCGGGTGATTATCCTTATCGGCCAGAAGAGATGCGGCTCCTTTTGCGGTTTGTGCCGCCATTTTCAAAGCTTCATGAGCATGAAAGCCAATTTCAGTGCCGCCTTGTGAAGCTGCACGAATGGATCTTAGGAAAAATGCAATTCCGCAGGCACAAAGGGCTGTAGCCCCCGTCATCTGCTCTTCCAGAATCGTTACAGTTTTACCTACGGTATCAAAAATGTCCGTGGTTGCTTTAACAATATCTTTGTCATTTGAATCAGAACAAATGCAGGTCATCGATTCACCAATCGAAATTGCGGTATTTGGCATAGCGCGTACAATATTGATCTCATGACCTAAGTGAGCTCTGATGCTTGAAATATCGACACCGGTTACGACCGAGATGAGGAGATGTTTGTCAGCGTTCAGAAAATCTTTTATCTGATCAAGCAGATCATCGAGCTGACCAGGTTCTACCGCCACAATAACAATATCAGATCTCTTGATCGCTTCTTCATTGCTTTTGGTGATATGAAATCCGTGCTCTTTATAAGATTCCAGCAGTTCAACCCGACGGCGTGTCATTGTTATGGAAGGGGCATCGTATTTACTGGATTGAGCAAGGCCCGTTGCAATTGCAGTACCAAGGTTTCCGGCTCCGAGTATGGCGATTTTTTTATTCATAGTCACAAATTTATGGGATCAATAAGTAATGCATCTCGTAATAAACACAATTGATCGAAAGATTGCAGAAAATTATTGAGAATCTGGTACTTCAAATTAAAAGCGCTTTTATCAGTTCATTAATATAAAAGTGAATTACTGTCGAAAATAACTTGAACAGGAAGCCATAGATAGCTAACATAATTAGTTTGAATCAAGTCTTTAAATAAATAGTTATATGCAAGTTTTGAAATTTGGTGGTTCCTCAATGGGGACGGCTGAATCAATTTCAAACGTACTTAATATTGTTGGGCAACGCGCTGAAAAAGGCTCCGTTGCTGTTGTAGTTTCCGCGATGAAAGGAGTGACCGATCAGCTTGTAGAAACGTGCGATCGTATGGAGCAATCATCGTTTGATTATGAGGATGTTATAAATGTTCTGGAGAAACGTCATTTTGAAATTGCCAGGACCATGTTGCCGGCGCAGGAGCAAAGTGATCTTATCACTGAGCTAAAAATGCTGCTGAATGAACTTGAAGACGTTCTGCAGGGTGTATCGCTTGTGCAGGAAATCACTCCTAAAACCCGTGATTTTGTAATGGGATTTGGTGAGCGGCTGTCCGCAAAAATTCTTACCCATCTCGTTAAAAGCCGCAAAATTGACGTTGAATATTCAGACGCACGTTCATTCATTGTTACAGATTCGCGTTTCGGTAACGCAAGAGTTGATCTCGGAATCACCTATGAAAAAATAAGATCCTATTTTGATATCTCCGGCGATCCCAAAGTATTCGTTGTAACAGGATTTATTGCGGCTAATAAGAAAGACCTTTCTACCACACTGGGACGCGGAGGATCTGATTACACAGCCGCGCTAATCGGAGCTGCCCTTAATACAGAGCTGATTGAAATCTGGACGGACGTAAATGGTTTAATGACGGCCAACCCTGTAAAAGTAAAGCGGGCTTTTCCGATTCATGAAATCTCTTATGAGGAGGCAATGGAACTGTCTCACTTTGGCGCAAAAGTAATTTACCCGCCGACGCTGATTCCTGCCTTGAAGGCTCAGATTCCGATAGTCATCAAAAATACGTTTGATCCATCTCAGCCCGGGACTTCTATACGTAAAGAGATCGCCCCTACGTATAATCTGATCAAAGGGCTTTCTTCTATTGATAATATTACGATGCTGACCGTAAAAGGGAGCGGTATGATTGGAGTGAGCGGTATAGCGGCGAGAATTTTCAACTCACTTGCCAAGGCCAACGTGAACATCATTATGATTACGCAGGCATCATCAGAGCATACAGTCTCAATAGCAGTACTTCCTTATCAGGCCGATATTGCTAAAAATGAAATTCATTCTGAGTTTGAAGAAGAACTTCAGGGCCAGGAAATTGATGATGTTGAGGTCGAAAAAGATCTTTCTGTTATTGCTATCGTTGGTGATAATATGAGAAATATACCCGGTATAGCAGGACGCGTTTTTAAGGCATTGGGCCGAAACGGTATTAATATACGTGCCATTGCCCAGGGGTCATCAGAGAGGAATATTTCATTTGTTGTCAGCAATAGAGACGAAAACAAAGCAATTAATACACTTCATGATGCTTTCTTTCTGGCAGGTGTAAAAACGGTGAATTTGTACCTGGCAGGGGTTGGCCTGATTGGAGGTACACTGCTTGAAATGATCAAAGAACAGCTGCAGGTGTTTTATGACGATTACAATATTGAATTTTGTTTAAGAGGAGTCGCAAATTCGAAAAAGATGCTTGTTGAAGAAGACGGCATTGCTCTTGAAGAGTGGCATAAACGTCTTGACTTGAAAGGTGAACCTACGGATTTAAAACTTTTTAGTAACAGAGTAAAAGATCATAACCTGCCAAATTCAATCTTTATAGATTGTACGGCCAGTAATGAAGTGTCTGAAATTTATCCAGATCTGTTATCCTCAAGCATTTCTGTGGTTACGCCTAACAAAAAAGCTAATTCAGGATCATTAAATTATTACAGAAAGCTCCATGATTTAGCTGACAAGCACAACGTTGCATTTAAATATGAAACGAATGCCGGTGCCGGCCTGCCGATTATTTCTACAATTTATGAGCTTGTTTCAACGGGCGATCACGTACGAAAGATTGAAGGTGTTCTATCCGGCACGCTGAGCTACATATTCAATAACTTTGAGGGAGATAAAAAGTTTAGTGACATCGTAAGGCAGGCAAAGGAAAAAGGATACACCGAACCTGATCCAAGAGAAGATTTGAATGGCCGGGATGTATCACGAAAACTACTTATTCTGGCACGTGAAGCAGGGTTTAGTATTGAACCCGAAGATATCGACGTGCAAAATCTGGTTCCTGAAGATGCGCGAGAAGTGTCAAAGACAGAAGATTTTTTTAAAATTTTAGAATCATATGATGACCATTTTGAATCATTGCGAGCCAATGCTGAAAAACATGGAAAAAAACTCTGCTACATTGCCCGGTTTGAGAATGGCAGGGGAGAAGTAAAACTTGAAGAGATATCCCGTGACCATCCGTTTTTTGAACTTGACGGCAGCGATAATATCATGGCACTTTATACAAAATATTATGAAGAAAGCCCTATGGTCATAAAAGGACCCGGAGCCGGTGCAAATGTAACCTCAGGCGGAATAGTCGCAGACATTCTTCGGGTGGTAAGCACTAAAGCAGCTAGTAATTCCGGGTAAAATATAATGAGTTCAGAAACCTCAAAGATTACATCTGTTAAAGCGTTTGCACCCGCTTCAGTTGCTAACGTATCCTGTGGATTTGATGTCCTTGCTTTTGCAATTCACGGCCCCGGTGATATTGTTGAACTATCAAAGAGGGATAAACCAGGAGTGGAAATAGCGGAAATTGAGGGGGATGGAGGATTACTTCCTAAGAACCCACCGATCGAAAATACAGCCGGCCGGGCAGCTATTGCAATGATCGAGGATTTAGGCATAGCTGAAAAGATGGGATTTTCGATAAGGATTAAAAAAATGATGCCGTTGGGAAGTGGGATGGGATCAAGTGCGGCAAGTTCAGTGGCAGCTGTAGTGGCTCTTAATGAATTGCTGGATAATCCGTACTCAAAAGGAGATCTGCTGCAGTTTGCCATGCAGGGCGAGCTTGCTGCCAGCGGAAGTCCTCATGCTGACAATGTCTCAGCTTCATTAATGGGAGGCTTCACGCTTGTACGCAGCCAGAATCCACTCGATATCGTGAATTTACACGTACCTAAGGGTCTCATAGCCGCAGTGTTTCATCCAAATATATCGATAAGTACAAAGAACACGCGTCTCATATTGAGAAAATCAGTGCAAATGTCGCAAGCAGTCCAGCAGTGGGGAAATGTTGGCGGATTGATAGCAGGTTTTTACACCGAAGATTTTGATTTGATATCGAGATCCATGACTGACCATATTGTGGAGCCTGCCCGCTCAATTCTGATCCCGGGCTTTGATGAAATGAAAGAATCAGCCTTGGAAAAAGGAGCGCTTGGGTTCAGTATTTCCGGAGCAGGTCCGTCTGTTTTTGCCCTTTGCAGATCTGAAGAGGATGCACATTCCATCAGAAAAGAGATTGAGAGAATACTTGATACATTTAGCTTAACCGTTGACTCATATATTTCCCCTATCAATATGGAGGGGAGCAAACCTGTGACCTGATTACCTATTGATGAAGTTCTACAGCACAAATGGAAAATCGCAGCCGGTAAATTTTCTGGAAGCTGCTGAAGCCGGGCTTGCTCCGGATGGCGGCCTATATATGCCGGAAAGCCTTCCAAAATTGACTCTTCCATTTGAAGATTCTGAATCGAGTGAGTCGCTAAGCCTGCGAGAGATTTCGAAGCAGGCAACCTACCCGTTTCTTTCCGATTCGCTGGCAAAAGACGAAATTGATGATCTGATTGATGACGCTATCACGATGGAAGCACCGTTGATACGGCTCAATGACGAACTTTATGTTCTTGAACTGTTCCACGGGCCAACGCTCGCATTTAAAGATTTTGGCGCCCGGTTTATGGCACAGTTGTTTTCAAGGCATCGGTCCGCTTCTGAAAAGGATTTGATTATTCTCGTTGCCACATCGGGTGATACGGGAGGTGCAGTAGCGAGTGGCTTTTATGGCTTGGTCGGCGTTCATGTAACACTACTGTTTCCAAAAGGAAAAGTGAGCGACATCCAGCGAAAGCAGATGACGACGCTTGGAAAAAACGTTACGGCCCTGGAGATAGAAGGGACGTTTGATGATTGTCAGCGCCTGGTGAAACAGGCCTTTTCAGACGAAGATCTGAGCAGCACACTTCGCCTGAGCTCGGCTAATTCAATAAATGTGGCACGGTTACTGCCTCAGACTTTTTATTATTTACATGCCGGTTTTCAGTTGAAAAAGATAACGGATCAGTCACCGGTATTTATCGTCCCAAGCGGTAATTTCGGCAACCTGACAGCCGGCATAATGGCTGAAAAGATGGGATTACCGGTATCGGGTTTTGTGGCAGCTACGAACAGAAACGATGTGGTGCCGCAATACCTCCGTGGTGAAGAGTTTATGCCAAGGGTGTCTGTACAGACGATTTCAAATGCCATGGATGTTGGAAACCCAAGTAATTTCGATAGAATCCGGGCTTTGTACGGTCAGAATGATAACGCCATCCGGAAAAATATAACAGGGTATTCCTTTACAGATGACGAAACCCGGCGAAAGATCCGTCAGGTTTATAATGATTTCGGCTATGTAGCAGATCCGCACACAGCCGTAGGTCTGCTTGCCGCTGAGCATTATTCAAAAGACTTTGACAGTAACAAGCCAAAAATTGTTCTGTCGACAGCCCATCCTTCTAAATTCTCTGATGTGGTAGAGGAAGAGATCAGCCAGAAGGTAAAAATGCCCGAAAGGCTTCTGAAGGCAGCCACCCGAAAAGAAATCTCACAGCCTATGTCTTCAGACTATTCTGAGTTTAAGAAAACCCTGTTAAAGAATTACGGCTATTAGTCGATTGGTAATCCCTATCGAAGATTTTCTATCAACTTGTCTAGCGAGTGAACAGGCGTATCGCAGCTGAAATTCTTGCAGACATAGATATTTAGTGATTCGTCTATTGGAAATGACTCGGTGAAAGGCGAAAGTTTTCTCAGTGTTTCCTGAGTCTTTTCCGTTTTCAGAATCACAGAATTTTGGAACCGATTCTGATTCGATAGATAATCGAGTATCTCACCTAAATAATTATTGCCAGAGTGACTGGCTACGGCTATTTCTCTCGGTTCATTTTTTTGTGTCAATTTGGTGATGAGCGCAAATGTATAGGCTGATGGATTATCTTTGATTACCTGTGAGAAGGCTCTGAATATCTTCTCCGCCTTAGACTCATAATCAGTTTTACCCGTGAGCCTTGCCAATCGAAACCCGTTGAGAGCCGCCATAGAGTTTGAGGAGGGCAGGGCACCGTCATAGATCTCTTTTTGCCTGCCTAGTGGAGTATCTGTGTTTTTGGATGTGAAGTAATAACCGCCATTTTCATCGTCAGAAAACTCTTGGGAAAAAATTGTCTGAAAATGAATCGCTTTTTGGAGGTATTCAGGATTTTGAGTGGTCTGATAGAGTTCAATTAATCCCCAAACAAGAGACGTATAGTCATCGGCCATTGATTCTATACCGGCGTCTCCGTCCCGAAAACGGTGCAACAGTTGACCGTCTGAAGAGACTAGCTTAGAGCTGATAAATGATTCAATTTCGGCAGCAGAGTCTGTAAATTCCGAATCATTAAATACAGCGCCTGCTGTTGCAAGGGCTGCCATAAGAAACCCATTCCAGTCGGTCAGAATTTTATCGTCAAGCAATGGTGGCACTCGATCTTTTCGAATATCAAAAAGCTCTGTTCGTATATGAGTAAGTGATTTTTCGAGTTTTTCGTAATTCAGAGAGTTTTTGCTCGCATACTCAGACAGCCTTTCTCTCAGATGCGGGATATTCTGTCCGGTTATCTGACCTGAGGCTTCGTCACGAAAATTCCCCTCTTCTTTAATATTGTAAACGTCGCAAAAAAGCTCGGCCTTCTCTTTTGTCAGATGGTCGAAGATCTCATGTTTTTCCCATACATAAAATTTCCCCTCTTCTCCTTCACTGTCAGCATCTTCGGCTGAGTAAAAAGCACCTAATGGCGACCTCATATTTGTCACCAGATAGTCAAATATTCGGTAGCAAGTGTCCTTGAAAATTGGATCACCGCTCATCCGCCAGCCTTCTGTATAGGCTAATAGCAGCATTGCCTGATCATAAAGCATTTTCTCGAAGTGTGGAAGGAGCCACTTTTCATCAGTCGAGTAGCGATGGAATCCTCCTCCGATATGATCCCAGATACCTCCCAGGCGCATCTGTCGGAGCGTGTGAAGTGCCATTCGCTTTGAGGAGTCATCATCCATGGCTGAAGCATAATTCAAGAGGAACAGCAGGTTGTGGGGTGATGGGAACTTAGGCCTCGACCCAAACCCTCCATGTGTCTCATCAAACTGCTGATCGAGAGATTGCTTCGCCTTCATGATAACATCGTCCGTCAAATTTTCAGCAGATGATCCCAGCGTCAGTGTCTTTGAAAATCCTTCTTTTATACTATCAACACTCTGGATGATCCGATGTCTGTCTTTTGTCCAGATTTCATGAATTTGAGGAATCAGATCCATCATACCCAGCTGCTGGCCGCGCGATTCTTTTGGAAGATATGTGCCTGCAAAAAAAGGTTCTTTGTCAGGAGTCATGACAATGGTCAGGGGCCAGCCCCCGCGGCCGGTCAGCATCTGGCATACGGTCATGTAGGTGTTATCGATATCTGGCCGTTCTTCCCGGTCCACCTTGATGTTGACAAACGCATCGTTCATCAGCTCAGCGACTTTATCGTCCTCAAAACTTTCATGTGCCATCACGTGGCACCAGTGGCAGGTGGCGTATCCAATCGAGAGAAATACAGGTTTATCTTCGGCTTTTGCTTTCTCAAAGGCATCATCACTCCATGGGTACCAGTCGACGGGGTTATCGGCGTGCTGGAGTAAATAGGGGCTTTTAGAGTGCTTTAATCTATTGCTGGACATCCGTTAATTTATTGGTTTTTAAGCTTCTTCTTTCAATCGTTTACCGTAATCCACAAGGTAGCGCTCATACGGCTCATTCATAAGCGGTGATGTGATTAAGAAGTCAGCAGACGAGCGGTCACATGCCAGTGGAATATTGTATACAATCGCCATTCTAAGGAGTGCTTTCACATCTACATCATGAGGCTGGGCTTGAAGAGGATCCCAGAAGAAAATCAATAGGTCAAGCTTACCCTCAGCGATGGCCGCGCCAATCTGCAAATCACCGCCAAGCGGCCCGCTCAAAAATCTGTGGACCGGCAGTCCTATTTTTTCAGCAATTAGTCCGCCTGTTGTTCCGGTACCATATAGTTCATGTTCTTTGAGCACGTCACTGTTGAATTCTGCCCAGTCGAGCAAGTCGAGTTTACGGAAATCGTGGGCAATAAGGCCGATCCGTTTTTTCTTATTCATGGTAGCTGTATGAGAACCGATACTGGGGTGAGAACTGGAGGGTTTTATTTTTTCCACGATAAACTGGGTTTGGATTGGGATGTATTGCAATAGAATATAAATATTCTAGCCAATGCCAAACAGTAAGGAAAAAAATCATCAAACCAGAAAGGGGAAAACCAGATTAAATGACCAGCTTGAGGGCAGGTTTTTGCAGATTGAGTCGTTTGATGGTAAAATTCTTGTCCCCAAACCCTTTCAGTTTAGAATTGAAGGAATCTATTTTACAGTAGATATCATCCTGCTCTAAGAATACTTCGAGATGGTGATTGCTCATCGCTTTAGATGAAATGACTAGCTCGTCGCGATTTGCTTTTTCTACAAGTCGGGCAGCGAAATTTACGGTATTGCCAAAGTAATCAATGCGGTTGTTTAAAGTTACTGCATAGCAATTTCCATGGTGCAGACCTCCTTTAAGCCTGATGGGTGTATTGGATTCTTCCGTTTCAAAAAATAGTTTCTGAGCCCGCTGATAAGCACGAACAGCAGATGCCGGTTCCCTGAATACAGCCATAATGGCGTCACCAATTGTTTTAACAATAGCGCCGCGTTCTTCCCTTATAATCTTTTCCAATACCTCAAAATGCTCCATCACAGTATTGATCGCCTCTTCATCACCGCTGTCAGAATAGATAGACGATGAATCAATAAGATCCGTGAAAAGAACGGTTAAATCTTCGCACTTCATCTTTTCAGATTGTCTGAGATACTCTTTGGGAAAGCATTCTCTGAATAGCTGCTGAGACGTTACTTCAGCGGCAGAAACGCCATAGTTAGGCCACCGTTTGTCTTCAATGGAAATCAATAGTGAGTGTTCAGATTGATTTTTAACAATCATGTCTGACCTGGGGGATAGAAGCGTTTCACCTTTTTCCTTTTCACCTTCTTCAAGCGTCATGGTCACATTATCAAGGCCGTTATTATCAGGCCTTACATGAATGTCCCTGTCAAGTGTATCGGTTCTGACTCTGAACTTACCGTCTGGCAGTGTCAGATTCACAAAATGCTCATCGCCGGGTTTCACATATTGCTGCATGATCACGTGGGGGCGATTTTGAGGCCCGGACACACAGTAATCATTGTCACTGATTTTCCGCACCAGCGGATGTGATTTAAAGGTTACCTGCGTGGTGTTGTTAAGATCGAATTCCATTGTGTCACCGCAATGGTTGCAATAATGAGAATGACTGACTTCAAATAAACGCCGGGAAACTTTCAGGATGCGCCTGCATCGCGGACAAACCTGTTTCCACTCCATATTCAAAATATTTAAAATCACGGCGTGATAGGCAGTTTCAAGAACACGATGAAGCGGAACCGACCATAGCTCAGATAACTTCAGGGGCTCAATAACTTGTAAATCCTGTTCGTCTGAGTAATGCAGCAGATCAATCAGGTGACGTGAAAGGTCAGGATCTTTGCTGGCGGCAGAGAGTTTTTTATATAAATCGCGCCACTTCCCCGGAGACTTTAAACTCAGTAAAAAAGAAGATGTTTTCTTTTGCGGGAGCTGTTTTGAGGCTATCGAGTCATCATATCGTTTAATGACGTTTTTAAGGCGTTGTTTAAATGCTTTGGAGAAGTGCGACTTGGTTCGCAAGGAGCCCATAAATCCACGTGACTTGCCCTCGAACGTGATTGATAAAGCTGTGCCGTTTCGTTTTTTTGACTTTAGTGGCGTAAGCTCAATTTTGATAGACAACTCTTCATAGGGGCCGCGCTGATAATCTCTTTTGATTTTTAAATAGTGCGGAGCCTCCCAGCGATAGGGTTCTTCAAGCCAAATATCGGTTCTGCGGAGATGGTCATATTCCAGTTGTGCAAAATGACGGGGCAGGCTGTGAGAAACCATCGCTTCCTGTACAGGAAGCTGGCCAACGTCTTTGAATAAGCGATTTGTATCTGAGACATACGGCCACAGCTGCTGCGGTGTTCCCGCCGAATATATACGCCAACTGTAGGAAAATGGGTAACTTTTCATCAAAATATATTGAAACACGCTTCGAGATTCTGAACGCGATGCCGTATCTTAGCAGTTCTCTATCATAAAGAGTACTAAACATCTAATTTGTTACAAAATAATTTAAAATGGCTGTAGAACGTACGTTAACAATTCTTAAACCGGATTGTGTAAGAAAAAAATTAATTGGTACTGTAATTGAACAAATTCAGGAAGCAGGATTTGAAATCAAAGCGATGAAACTGACTCGGCTTACAGAAGATACTGCAGGTGGGTTTTACGCAGTGCATAAGGAACGACCTTTTTTCGGAGAGCTGGTTGAGTTTATGAGCAGCGGTGCCTGTGTTCCGATGATTTTAGAGAAAGAAAATGCAATTGATGATTTTCGCAAATTAATTGGCGCAACGAATCCCGAAGAAGCAGAAGAGGGAACCATTCGTGCCAAATTTGCTGATAGCATCGGAGAAAATATAATTCATGGGTCTGATTCGGTTGAAAACGGCCTGGTAGAAGCTGCCTATTTCTTTCCTGAGTCTGATGTAGTTGCAAACAATGCATAAATCATATTTAGTATCTTAAATTGAGTCACCTTCAGCTTCGTTCTGGGGGTGACTTTTTTTGTTCAAATCAGGTTTAATAGGAAACCTTGTGGATAAACGTGTTTTTCTTAAAATCGTGATAATTTCAATATGTTTAGAGAATGAAAATTTTGCAGTAGGAGACACCGTCGGCCTTGAAAAAATTGGCGGATTGAGGGAGCTGGAGGATCTGAGGGGACCTTTTATCATACCGGCTAGGAATCAATTAACAAGCGTTAAGTGCGGCGGACCATTGATAAAAGGTAGCAGAGACTCCGGGACCGCCGACAATTTATTCACAGCCTTGAAATTTTGGTTCGTTTTGTTTCTCCGAAGGAGTCCTTGGGACAAGACAAAATGAACAAGAAGATTTACTACAATCAAATACTTTGGTTTACTTACCCACAATGTTTCCGGTAGAACCTCAAAACATTCAATCCGAAATGAATCTGTATAAAGCCAAATCTGCAATTCTTTCCCTGTTATCAATTCTTGTCATTGGTTTGATGGTTCTCTCTTGCGACTCTGAACAGCCAACTGATTTTAATGATTCAAAAAAGGTAAAAACAGGTGCTGAACAACTCATTAGCAGTTATTTTAATGAATTGGAGGGAAAAAGAGTCGGGTTGGTTATGAATCCTACAGCTGTTGTAAACGGGGTGCATATGCTGGATACACTCATGTCTCTTAACGTTGAAATATCGGCTCTATTCGCACCTGAACATGGATTCAGGGGGCAGGCCGGTGCAGGCGAAAAGATTGAGGACGGAGTGGATTTAGAGACGGGGCTTCCGGTTTATTCATTGTATGGGAGTTCACGAAAGCCAACGCCTGAGATGTTAGAAGGAATCGACCTTCTGCTTTTTGATATGCAGGATGTTGGAGCAAGATTTTATACATATCATGCTACAATGGGACTTGTGATAGAGGCAGCGACAGACGCGGGCATACCTGTTTGGATTCTCGATCGCCCTAACCCGCTAGGTGGAAACTATGTCAGCGGCTGGATTATTCAGGATGAATTTTCGTCCTTTGTCGGGCCTTATCCAATCCCTGTTGCTCACGGTATGACGCTGGGAGAGCTTGCTATGATGATGGCTGGAGAAAACTGGCTCGATTCCGAAACTGATCCTGACGTCAGGGTGATTGAAATGGATGGATGGGAGCGGACAATGCTATGGCCGGCAACCAATTTACCCTGGATTGCTCCTTCACCGAATCTGCCAACTTTCGAACACGCCTACGTATACATTGGCACCTGTTTAATTGAAGGGACGTCACTATCAGAAGGACGCGGCACCTTAAGTCCATTTCTTACGATCGGGTCACCAAAAACTCAGTTAACACCGGATGACATAACCCGGCTGGATAGTCGAATCGATGGGGCATCCATTGCGTCTTTGGATTTCACACCGCGTGAAATTCCTGGAATGGCGATGAATCCAAAATATGAGGGAGAACTATCTTCGGGAATTCGCATACAAGTGGATGATTACAAAAGGTACCAGCCTTTTGAGAATGGGTTGATCATCCTGTCTGAAATGATGCAACAGACGCCCGATGCCACAATAAAAGATTTTATGTATAAGCTTGCCGGCACACGTGATATAGATCCGATTATAAGTGGTAATATCGAGCCCGAAGACGCAGAGTTTAATCTTTCCTCATTCATGAATAAGCGGAAAAACTACCTGCTATATTGATTTTTTCACCTGGTATTTGTGATGGTGGACGTAAGCGGGAATGGTTTGTTGAGAATTATTGAAATTTATTTACTTATTTCGCTGAATCAGTTGTCGTTTCCATTCGTAACAAATAAGTGCGGCACTTACTGACGCATTCAGGGATTCAACATCATTTTCCATAGGAAGTGACAGTAAAAAATCGCAGTGTTCTCCTGTTTTTTTTCTCATTCCGCGTCCCTCATTACCAATGACGAAAGCCATCGGAACATCGTATGACTGATCCCAGATAGATGAATCTGCATTTTGATCAAGACCGGCAATCCAGAACTTATTCTCTTTTAACGATAGAATTGCCTGATTCAAATTTACGGCCCTTATAATTGGTATACGACCGGCGGTTCCGGCACTGGTCTTTAAAACAGTGGCATTTACGGGAGCCTGTCGGTGCTTTGGAACAATAACTGCGGATATTCCTGCGGCAGCTGCTGTTCTTAAAATCGCACCAAGATTATGGGGGTCCTCAATTTCATCCAGACAAAGGACCGCAGTGTCAGGAGTGGGGTTGAGTTCAGACAGCCATTCTTCAAACTCCTGGTAGGAAATTTCTGAGATTGCAGCGACAATACCCTGATGATTGACGTCCCCCACGAGGTCATATAGCTTTGATTCCGGAACTTTTACGACCGGAATTCTGTGATTAGAAGCAGCATTCACAATATCATATGATGCAGTCGATTTTAGGTTTTCTCTTACGAATAATTTGTCGATCGTATCTGGTTCTCTGTCAAGTAATTCCTGAACCGGGTTAACACCAAACGAATATTTATTAGTCATTTATAATGTACTTTTTTGAATGAATTTTTGTATTTCTAAACAACTAGTGTCATGTCAATGGTGAGATGCCG
>CAZVEP010000013.1:0-46693 GCA_964625635.1 uncultured Rhodohalobacter sp. | reverse complement strand
CTGCAATTGTACGCAGCCCGTCGAATCCGTTACACCCCCAAAATGTCAAAGTACATGTGTCTGTTTCATAACAATGAACAGATCTATAATATAACGAATCTATCGTCCAATTAGTATGTGTAGATTAAATGGTTTATCTGTTTGCAATAGAATGAGCTATGAATACCTGTGAGTCCATTGCCACGCTTAAAAACCATCTCCTTCCCTGTTACGTAATCACACTCCAGGAATATCCTTCTATCTATCTCAATGGTTGAATAGGAATGCAACATGTGCTTAATTGGTTCGTAATCATCAATAATCATATTTAAAAATCAAGTATCATTGACACGAGCTGCTTTATTAACGTTCATCATCACTCTAATCAGTTTTTTGTCTGTAGCCCAAGGGCAGCAGACGGCTTCAGTCAACGGTTATATTACCGACTCTGAAACCGGAGAGACCCTGATATCTGCTAATGTAGCTATCATTGAACTTAACAGGGGTACCTCTGCCAACACATCAGGCTACTATGCTATTACTAACCTGCCGCCCGGCAGCTATACTCTCGTGGCCAGCTACATAGGGTATCGCCAAAATGAGCGAACAATAGAGCTCAGAGCTGGAGAAACCAAGCGCATCGATATTGAAATGATCCCTGCTGGAGTTGAGCTTGAGGAAGTCATAGTTGAATCCAAAACCGAACGTGAAGACCAAAGAAATATTGGAACGGCTCAAATTACAACAGAACTCATCAAAGATCTCCCTCCTGTTATTGAGCCCGATGTGTTTCGATCCATACAGCTGCTTCCGGGCGTGAAAGCGGCAAATGATTTTTCCAGCGGCCTCTATGTCAGAGGCGGCGGCCCTGATCAGACACTCATTCTTTTGGATGAAACAACCGTATATAATCCATCTCACTTCTTCGGTTTCTTTTCGACATTCAACCCGGATGCCGTCAAAGATGTGAGACTTTATAAAGGCGGATATCCAGCAAATTACGGAGGGCGCCTGGGATCTGTTCTTACGGTATTTAACAAAGATGGTAACAGAAATGAAACCCGGGGTTCTGTGAGTTTAGGCCTTCTGGCATCACGCATCAGTGCAGAGGGCCCCACAGGCTTTGGTTCATGGATGCTCGCCTTTCGAAGATCTACCCTTGAACCAGCTCTTGCGGTTTTGAGAAACACAACGGACAACGTACCTGATAAATTTTATTTTTACGACATAAACGGGAAAATCAATATTGACGCTACTGAAAATGACCGATTGTCACTGGCCTTTTACACTGGCACCGACAATGTCCTTTTCCCATTCGGTGAAGATGCATCCATCGGACTGAACTACGGGAATCGTACTATCAGCGGCCAATGGAGAAAAATTCTGTCTGATAAGCTCTTTCTTAAAACCACTGTTACTGGATCCCGCTACTTCAATAATCCGAAATTCAGTATTGGAGGCACACCCTTTGAACGGGATAATGATGTGTATGATATCTCACTGAAGTCAGATATCGAATATATTCCCAACGAAAAGCATACGATATCTGCCGGATTTTGGGCCGGGAACCTCATTCTGAAATTTAACGATAGGTTTGATCGCCAGGAGACATTCGCAAACCGTATTCAAAGTAATTATGCGTCATTTTATATTCAGGATGAGTGGACTCCTGGTGACCGTTGGATTTTTAATGGCGGCATTCGATTTAACCGGTTTTCAGAAGGTGATTATTTTAAGATCTCTCCCCGCCTGTCAACAGAATTCCGTCCAAACTCTTCTATAAGGTTACAGGCAGCATACGGCCGATACTACCAGTTTCTCACGCTCATCACCAACGAAGCATTTTCCGGCTTTGATTTGTGGCTGACCACAGATGACGGCGTCCCGCCCGCTTTTGGTGATCAGTTTGTTCTTGGGGCTAAAACAATACCGTTTGAAGGATATGGGCTGGATATCGAGTTTTACTATAGGTCCATGCGAGATCTTTTCGAGCTTGATCCGTTTACAAGTGATGCCGCGGGACTGGATTATAGTGATCTTTTTCGTTTTGGTGAAGGGTATGCATATGGTGCCGAAATCTTTTTTGAAAAACAGGTTGGCCGGCTAACCGGATTCATTGGATACACATTTGGCGTGACTCGCCGAAAGTTCCCCGGCTTCAATACAGACATCAGCGCCCAGAATCCAACAGCCAGATTTTATCCACCAAAATACGACCGCCTTCATGATTCGAACATCGTTGTGAATTATCGTTTATCTGAACGGTGGAGCACCTCGGCTGTATTTAGTTACGGGACAGGTCAAGCTTATACAGAACCACTTGGACGAACCGAATTCCCGGGTGTTCCATGGGGCAATCTGGATCGGGAATCATTTACAATTGGCCGCCTTAATGCCTCACGTCTTCCCGCATATCACCGTATGGATGTAGCTTTCAGCAGGGCAGGTAACTTTTTTGGTCTTGGAGAAGCAGAGTGGCGTTTTCAAATCATAAATGTCTATTCCCGAAGAAACACCTGGTTCTATAATTATGACTTTGATGAAAATCCTGTTGATCGAACGGAAGTGACGCTCCTGCCTATCCTGCCATCTGTATCATATACCGTAAATTTTTAGATTATGAATCGACTTATCTTCGTCCCAATCTTATTAGTTTTGATTCTTATCACAAGCTGTGATGTGTATAATCAAGATGATTACCGTGAACTGGTGGTAATGGAAGCATACGCTATAGCTGGACGGCCGCTCCCGGATGTACGGGTTTCTACCACCGGGCCTGTAAATGATGAATATTCATTTGTTGATGTTGCCATTAACGATGCGTCTGTTGTTGTCACACAACTTGATTCAAACGGAGAGCCTTTAGAGGATTTCAGCTATACGAGGCGTACTATGGGAGTTTACAGAGCAACAAATCAATCCGTTCTTGTTGAGCCGGGCGCTACTTACAGAATTAACATCCAGTTTGAGTCTCGAACAGAACAGCTTACGGCTGAAACAGTAGTGCCACAGCAATTTGAAATTTTAAGTGATGTAAATGAATCCTACGTATACCAGTCAGAAGACCGTCTCGAAATAATACTAACAGCAACTGAGTCGAATGCCAAACAAAATGTGTATGTCTTCAATACAATTACACTTGAACCGAGTTTAGATAACCTTACTCCTTTTTATAAAAGTGCTGTTGATGACCGGGATGCCGGGATTGAAGAATTTTTTAATAACTCATCGGGCCTGATAAACGAAGGGAATTTCGAAGTAAATGATGATCAGACTATCACCCTGCAGTTTCCATGGATTGGCGTCGCTTTTTATGGTGAAAATGCCGTCGTTACAAACTCAGTTGATTCAAATCTTGCTGATCTGGCTCGTTCCGAAGAGTTACAACTCGGTGGATCTACACTGCCACCAGGTGAAATACCCAACCTGATATATAATGTTGATGGCGGAATCGGTGTATTTGGAAGTATTGCTTCGGATACCATCATCACAAATTTTATCCGTCCAGAACTGCCATAACATCCTTTTTCATCAAATCAAACAAAGATATATTCACCCAACTTCAGTAGCTCTGCTACGTATATTTGATAGGCTTGTATCAGATGATTCCGTCATCGCGGACTCCGATCCGCGATCTTCTATTTCTGGAATGACACGATGTTATTTTTGACACTCACTGTTTGAACGTAGGAGAACGATACCGCATCAAGTGCGGTATGACGCTTTGATTAGACTCGATGTCTTTTCCGTCAACAAATTGACTTTTCCTTTAAATAGGTTTTATCCTGACCGTTTTTTTCGAGATATTTAAAGATGCACAAATTTCTTACACATGATCTCTTAACACAGATTTTATGATTATTCCTATCGCAAGTGACCACGCTGGTTTTGAGGCAAAAGAGATAACAAAAGAATTGCTTGAAGAAATGGGTCATATGCCGCTCGATTTCGGCACCCATTCATCTGACAGCGTAGATTATCCCGATTATGCCGTTCAGGTTGCAGAAAAAATCAATAAAAACGAACACGACCAGGGGATCCTTATTTGCGGCAGCGGCCAGGGAATGTGCATGACTGCAAACAAATATCCCAATGTGCGGGGAGCTTTAGTATATGATACAAAATCAGCATATCTCACACGGCAGCATAATAACGCAAACGTACTCTGCCTGCCCGGCAGAAGTCTGGACAGAGAGCAAATTAAACAAATTTTAGAAAAGTGGTTTGATACAGATTTTGAAGGCGGCCGTCACGAACGGCGCGTAAATAAAATACGCTCACTCACAGATAAATAGACATACTCAATGGACGAACTGAATCACAAAGATCCTGAGATTGCCGATCTTATCCGGCAGGAAACTGAACGACAGAATTATAACTTTGAGCTAATCGCCTCCGAGAATTTCGCCTCCAGGGCCACGATTGAAGCGATGGGCACTGTCCTGACCAATAAGTATGCTGAAGGATATCCCGGCAAACGCTACTATGGCGGCTGTGAAGTTGTTGATAAGGTTGAGAACCTGGCCCGTGAGCGTGCTAAAAAATTGTTCGATGCAGATTGGGTCAATGTTCAGCCTCATTCAGGAGCCTCGGCCAATGCAGCCGTGTACCTTGCATTTATGAATCCCGGCGATACACTTCTCGGGCTTGATCTCTCTCATGGCGGACATCTCACTCACGGATCACCCGTGAACTTCTCCGGTATCACCTATCACGCCGAATTTTACGGGGTTGAAAAAGAAACCGGACGCATTGATATGGACAAGGTTCGTGAGAAGGCAAAAAAAGTGAAGCCTAAAATGATCTCAATTGGCGCAAGTGCCTATCCCCGTGATTTTGATTATCAGGCTTTCAGGGATATCGCTGATGAAGTTGGTGCATTTTTGTGGATGGACATGGCGCATACAGCCGGTTTGATTGCAACAGGCGAACTGAATAATCCAATCCAGATTGCTGATGTCGTTACTACAACCACTCATAAAACTCTTCGCGGTCCCCGCGGAGGCATGATTCTTGTCGGCAAAGATGGTGAGAACAAGCTGGGTGTCACCGCCCGTAAATCTGGTCGTGTTAAAAACTGGAGCGAAGTTCTCGATTCCGCAGTCTTTCCCGGATCTCAGGGCGGGCCACTTATGCACGTCATTGCTGCGAAAGCCGTCGCATTTGGCGAAGCACTGCAGCCTGATTTTAAAGATTATCAGCACCAGGTTATTCTTAATGCTGCTACTCTTGCTGAAACATTCACTGAGAAGGGCTACAATCTTGTTAGTGGCGGTACAGATAATCACCTTGTACTACTCGATCTTAGAAATAAGGGGCTTAACGGAAAGATTGCTGAAGAAGCACTCGATGAAGCCGGTATTACGGTCAATAAAAATATGGTTCCATTCGATACTGAAAGTCCATTCGTAACATCCGGCATTCGTATTGGCACACCTGCGCTTACTACACGCGGCTTCCGTGAAGCACAGTTTGTAAGAGTCGCCGAACTTATTGATACAGTTTTACAGAACCCTGAAGACGAACGGACGCTCACTACTGTGAAAACAAAAGTGAAGGCTCTTTGTACTGAATATCCTCTTTACGACTTAAGCAAAGTATAGATGAAGGCATGTCAATCGGGGAAAAGACGTCTGGGAGATCCAGGATATTTTCTGTTTTTAAGAAATTGTAATTCAGCAGACGTCCTTACAGATGAGTGATCTTCCTGAAAAGAGTGACTCAAAACGAAAAATCATGGGGTCTATCCTTCCTAAAGCGAAGAAACCCAAAAAAGATCCCACAGCATCCATGTCCTTCCTTGATCATCTGGAAGAACTGCGCTGGAGAATCATCAAGGGTGTAATTGGTGTCGGAATCGGTGTGATAATAGCATTTATTTTTTCTGATTTCTTTATTCAGGAATTTATACTCGGTCCTACCCGAGCAGACTTTTTTATGTACCAGATCATGCCCATTGATGCTGTTGAGCTTTCACTCATTTCCAGGCGCCTGCCGGGTCAGTTCTTCACTTACTGGGGTACATTAATTATCATTGGGGTCATTATAGGATCCCCTATTCTTTTTTATCAGCTATGGTCGTTTATTGAACCCGCTCTTGGTTCAGGACAAAAGATAAAAACGGTGCTAAATGCTCTTTTCATTAATTTCTTTTTCCTGTTAGGTGTCGCTTTTGGGTATTTCATCCTTGTCCCATTTGCCGTTCAGTTTTTTACACAGTTTGTAATATCTGATGTTATCAGCAATGAGTTTGATATCAATGAATATTTTACTTCAGTAGCTTTATGGACGCTATCTTGCGGTTTGGTTTTCCAGGTACCCGTTATCAGTTATTTTCTCTCTAAGGTGGGGCTCGTTACTCCGGAAGGAATGCGACAGTACAGGCGTCACGCAATTGTAGCATCACTTGCCATCTCAGCATTTCTCACACCACCCGATCCTGTCTCCCAGATTATGATCGCTCTTCCATTGATAATTTTATATCAGTTTTCGATTCTGCTTAGCAGATATGCGCAACGACAGCGCAAGAAAGAACTCGAAGCAGCGTTAGGAGGTGGAGATGTATAAATTCTTTACGCTCGCTATTTTATACCATGGAAAATAATCACGATCTTATTTCACCATTATAAACCCTACCTTCAGTCTTACAGCTGAAGCCCCTTTAATCTCCGTCAATCTGAATTTGAATTAACCTAGTTACAGCCTTTAATACATGAAGACATCATCAGCATTACTGATATCTGCCGCCATTCTTATCATTACAGTTTTTTCTGCCTGTACCACTGATTCAGGTTTCACCTTACAGGAGCCTACCTTTGATGCCGTTCCGGAACCCTTTGAGATTGGACAGGAAGAAGGAATGCCCGTTATTGATGGCGTTACAAAGTATGTTATTGAAGAAGGTCGCGGAGTGGATCAAGTGGTTATTCGCGATCAGATTGCTATCTTCTTAACGCTTCGAACTCTTGATGGAGAGATTATATACAGCTCTTATCAAAACAATAACGATAATCCGATACAAGCAAATGTTCAGAACATTTTAACACCACGCCCGCCTGACATTGTACGGTCATTTTCTTTTGAGCGTGCACGAACTGACGGACTCAGAAAGGGCATCATCGGAATGCGTGAAGGCGAAAAACGTGTCGTCATCGTTCCGCCGGACCAGGGATTTGAACTCATTGGCACTGGATCTATAAACACGCCTTTTCGAGAAGACAGCCTTCGATATGATGTTGAACTACAATTTATATTTTGAACCGCACTTTTATTGCCAATACATAATGGGCCTTTAAAATCTGGGCGGGGTTTACAGACTCATGATATTAACTATATCGATATTTAGCCCAGAACTTTTTAAGATCCATATCAATTTCAGTAGTTCGTATAGCTTCTCGCCATACGGTCCGAAAGGCCTGTCAAAATTTCGTGGACATTAGTGCCCGCTTCTTTTGCCCATCTTGCAGCATTCCAGGCATCGCCACCCATAATAGTTACTTCAGAATCAACTGGTAGCTTTTCCTGACCAAGGTTTATCATAATGTAATCCATTGTAACATTCCCTGCCACTCGGTACCGTTTTCCATCAACAGATACTTCCAGTTTATTGCTCAGTGATCTGGGCACCCCATCGCCATAGCCAACGGGTACAGTTCCAATGAAGCAATCTTCAGGTGCCGTCCAGGTGCCGCCATAACTTACTCTCTCACCCTTTTTTATCTTTTTGATCTGTACAACTCTAGACTTCCATGTCATAACAGGCGTAAGCCATTCAGGCTGAACATCTCCTGCTGCATAGCCAAGATGTACTAATCCGGTTCTGATCATATCAAACTCTTCCAGGTCATAATGTACCGCTCCACCTGTATTGCAAATATGGACCAGTGGAACTTCTTTGAACATTTCCAGAATTTCTTTGAATGTATTCAGTTGTTCTTTTACCTCATCAGATCCCGGATCATCAGCCATCGAATAATGAGAATATATGCCAGAGCAAATCAACCGCTGATTAGCAACAGCCATTTTCCGAACTTCTTCGGCCTGATCAGGCGAAAATCCCAGTCGATTCATACCCGTATCGAAGTTAAGATGATATTTTGTGCCATCCATCAGCATGGAGAAATGCGTCAGATCACTGATTGTCGCTGTTAGTCCATGGGTTTGGTAGGCCGCAGCTGTTCGGGCAGATGGAACCCCAAAAACGAGTATCGGCTTTTTGATGCCCCCCATTCTCAATTCAATGGCCTCATCAACAAATGCTACTCCAAACCAATCAACTTCCGGTTCTATTTGTTTTGCAATTCGGACTGCTCCAAGACCGTAGGCATTACACTTAACTACCGATAGAATTTTACCGGCAGACATTCTTCTCTTCATTTCATGAAGATTATCAGTCATTGCATGAAGATCAATTTCGGCGTAAGAATTTGGGAAATGAAGTTTCAACGATTAGCTCCGAATAGTTTTCTGCGTTTATGTTTTTTAAGAATGACCTGTGCAGCATTATACCCTGCGGCACCAAACACGCCACCACCCGGGTGACAAGAGGCGCTGCTGAGATACAGGTTTTTGATGGGTGTTTCGTACTGGCTGAGCTCCGGTGTAGGCCGAAACATAAACATCTGATCAAAATTCATCTCAACATGCATCACATTGCCACGCAGCAAGCCATGCTTGCGCTCAATGTCCAGCGGCGACTGAATATAACGATCGATAAGTTTTCCTTTCATATTAGGCGCGTATTTTTCCACCACACTATAAATTTTATCAGCTTCTCTTTCACGTATATCATCCCAATGAAGGCCATTTGCTAGCTCATAAGGGTGCCATTGTGCCCATGCAAATAGTGTGTGATTCCCATCTTTTGCAACATCAGGATCAATTTTTGAAAACGTCATGGCCAATACAGCGGGGTCTTCCGGCGGCAACTTTTTATGATAGTCACCGATGGCTCTGTGCATGTAGTCAACAGATGGTGCAAGAAGCTGCATCCCATTATGTATATGTGGATCACCAGGACAGGCAGTGTACTCAGGAAGCTCTTCAACAGCACACCGAATTACCATACCAAACCCGTTGCCAACCTGGATATTTTTCACTTTGGTAAGAAGCGAATCGTCAATATGATTCTTTCCGACCAATTTCATCATAGTTGTCTGAACATGAGCGTTCGAAACAATTAAATCTGCTTCGAAGTAGCTTCCGTCCTCAGTCAAAACACCACGCGCGTTTCCATCCTCAACTTCAATAGAAGACACCGGGTGGTCAGCCAGCACTACCCCGCCGTGTTCCTCAATTAGCGCTTTCATCGCCTGCGTAAGCATGCCACTCCCCCCTCTTGGGTGCTTGGCTCCACTCTGATGCAGCATCGACTGCCATCCCACAAAATCACCCGTTGCACTCTGGTCAGGCAGGGGGCCAGACTGAGCCGCAAACCATGTGAGTGCAGCGTGCATATACGGACTATCAAATGCATTTTTTACCACACTGCCGTAACTGCCCAGAATCTTTTGGAGGCCGTTAATCTGCTCTCCTTTTTTAAACATCGACCCGTCTCTGATCTGACCTTTCATCAGCTCCGTGACGATATTTTTTCCATTGGGCGGAACCATAAATGCTTTCAAAACACCTTTATTGATGCGTCCCCAGAAATCAACAAACTCACGGTAATTCTCTACATCTTCAGGTGCTACCTGTTTGATGGAATCCAGGGTCCGCTCAAGATCCTTATAAAAGTGAATCACCCCTTTGCCATCGGGCACCGGGTAGCTCATTATTGGATCCATCTCAATGTATTCAAGGCCATAATTTGTGAGGCCCAGCTCTTCAATTATGCCTGTTTGATGGATCATAATATGGACTGATGAACCTACATCCATCCTGAAACCATGAGGATTCTGTTCGCTTTTAAACATCGTTTCAGTACAAACGGCTCCACCTATTGTATCGCGCCGTTCGAGTACACAAACACGCATACCGGCTTTTGCCAAATAACAGGCAGTTATAAGTCCGTTGTGCCCTGAACCAATAATTATTGCATCAAATTTTTTCATCTTCCGTAAAGCGTTTTTACCAAGTGGAATCGTTCATATCTTTTCTTAAGTTTCGAACGAATATTCTGAGTCATCAATTCAGCCCTATTTAACAAAATATTAAGTTACAACTACGTATATGCAATTTCTGAAAACTTTTTTGGCATCAATACTCGGTACGCTTACCGCCCTTATCCTTCTGATACTCATAGGGTTTGGTATCTTGGTCAGCAGTTCCTCTGAACCAGAGCCCTATGTTCGGTCAAACTCTGTACTTACATTTACGATGTCAGGCGATATTCCCGCACGAACGCTGGCAGATCCATTTCAGGAACTCCTGAATCCGGGAATGGGCGCTCGGTTATCGCTCCAATCGCTTAAAAACAACCTTGAGAAAGCGGCCGCAGACGACAATATTAAGGGTATCTGGATCAAAACAAATTTTGTATCAGCTTCCTGGGCAAATCTTGAATCTGCATATACCTACTTCGAGGATTTTAAAGAGAGTGGAAAATTCCTCTACTTTAGCACTGATGACATCGGTATGAATGAAAAGTCATACTTTCTGGCTTCTCTTGCTGATTCAGTATTTTCACCCCCTGAAACAGGGTTTGAATTCGACGGTTTTGTAGCCCAGGTTACATTTTACAATGATATGCTGGACAGAATAGGCATTGAGCCGGAAATATTCCGTGTTGGTGAATATAAATCCGCTGTTGAGCCTTATACTCAAATGGAAAGCTCACCCGAAAGCGAAGAACAGCTGACAGCCATTTTAAATGCAGCATCAACACGATTTGTGGAAGCGATTGAGGCACGGACCGGAAAATCAGCTGAGGAAATTAATGACCTCCTGAGTTCTGCACCTATCAACCGGCTGCAGTTTGCACTCGATAATGGATTAATTGACGCCTTCGCCTATCATGATGAAGTTGAAGCGATGGTAAAAGCACGCGTGGGGATTGAAGATGATGATGATCTCGAAACCATCGGTTTTGGCCGCTACTCTAGAGTAAGTCAAAGCAGCGCCGGGATAGATACACCGGAGACGAGCGATAAAATAGCTGTTATTTATGCATCCGGTATCATTCTGCCCGACCTTGGCGGAGGACCCTTTGCTACAGAAACTGGCATCACTGCCGAATCAGTTAGGGAACAGCTAAAGTCAGCTCTTGATGATGATGATGTTAAAGCAATTGTTTTTCATGTGAATAGTGGCGGTGGTGCTGCAACTACCTCAGATCTCATATGGCACGACATTCGGCGTGCTTCTGAACAAAAACCTGTCATTGCATCCATGGGAACTGTAGCTGCTTCAGGTGGTTACTATATCGCTGCCGGAGCTGATACAATTGTAGCGGGTGAAAACACAATTACAGGTTCCATCGGGATCTTTAATCTGCTTTTCAATTCTCAGGAACTTTTCAATGAGCAACTGGGAATTGCTTTTGACACATTCGAAACTCATGAATATGCTGATCTTTTTGATCTCACTCGTCCCTTTACAACTGCTGAGGAGCGCGTGATTCAGCAAAATGTTGAAAATGGTTACGATACATTTGTTACCAAGATGGCGGAATCACGAGGAATGTCCTACGACGAGATCGACGCAGTAGCACGGGGTCGGGTCTGGACCGGAGTGGACGCATACGAACGTGGCTTGGTGGATGTGCTGGGTGGTATTGATCTCGCTATTGAAATTGCGGCAGAAAAAGCAGGTATCGAAAGCTATACATTGGATAACTATCCGAAGCAGAAGGATGTTTTCCAGGAACTGTTTGCATCCGGTAATGCTCAGGTACACGCTTTTATGCTGAGCTTTCTGCCTGAGCCCTTAAAGCAACAAGAAACTCAGAATCTTATGAAGCTCATGAAACAGCCTAAAGGCAGTAATTGGGCATTGCTACCCATCAGGTTTGATATAAACTAAGATCATTATTGAACATTAAAAGTCATGCCGCATAACATGTGGCATGACTTTTTTTTGTCAAAACGATTTGTGGAACTTACCCCTTACCCCCTTCTGCTTTCAATAAACCAGCTTGTGAGGAAAGGAATCTCAGACAGAGAAGTTGTTAAATAAACATAAAGGCCCTACCCCATTTTCAAACTCCTTACTCCCTATTTGATACTGATGGTGATAAGAGGATGAGTCTCAACTAGAGTCAAATATTTTACGTAAAAATTCAGCTTCTTTTTTTATACTGACGATAGTATCAAACGCCGTTACTATAAACTTTACAATCATCAGATTCGCACCAACATAAAGCCAAATGGACCTAGGCCGGTTTACAATTGAGCAACTCAGTGAAGGTTTTTTTGAACTCTTCAAAGACGGTACGTTTACGAAAATGGATCCGGGCCGTCTCAATAATCCGGGTGAAGATGCTACACTTGGCAGATACTCTTCTGCAATCGGTATCGACCCGCTTTTCATATCAGACGGTAATCACCACATCCTTGTAGATACCGGACTTGGGTGGGGACTCGATCACAAAAGCAGTTACGAGGAAAGCTCAAATATCGTCACAAACCTTGAGATTTTTGGGGTCAACCCAGGGGATATTGACATGGTAATCTTGACCCACCTTCATTTTGATCATGCAGCCGGTTGCACTCGGGTATCTGATCAATTCAAGACAGAAGCTACATTTCCGAATGCAACGTACCTGCTTCAGAAATCGGAATGGGACTTTGCCTTGCATCAGCAGCAGACTCAGCAGAATACGCCCGGGGCAGACTACCGGCTGGACGAGCTTTACCGACTGAAAGCTGACGACAGGTTCAAGTTTGTTGAAGGAAATCAATCTCCAGTTGATGGTATCAAACTACTCCATAGCAGCGGGCACACGCCCGGGCACCAGGTTATAAAAATACAGGATAGTAATCAGACTGCTTATTTTCTGGGAGATCTGATTCCTACTGAATACCATCTGAATCATTACTCAATGAAACGGATTGATCATTCTCCTCTTACAGCAAAAAAAGCAAAGACACTGATTCTTAAAGAAGCATTCAAAGAACAAGCTCAGCTCTTTTTCTACCACTCTCTTTTCAATAAATCCGGACTTTTAGCCAAAGACAGACATAGAAATTATATTTTAAAAGAGAAACGTACGTGAGTATGATTAGAACACATCAAAAGATAATTTCTCAACTTATCAATCAACCTTGAACGAATCATCATCAGGTTCATCCGAGATTCTTCCATTTATCCCGGCCAGGGAATCACGCCTGTTCATCTCAATATTTGATATATACTGCCGTTGGCTGTTTTGGAGGCGTTTTGAGTCTGTAAATATAGAGTCAGACTATCAGCCGGGTGATAAACAAAAAACCATTTACTATTCAAATCATAACTCCTGGTGGGACGGGTTGATACCCTTTCTTCTCAACCAGCGGCTATTCAGACAAAATGCGCGTGGAATGATGGAGGACGTTCAGCTTCATCGCTATAAATTTTTCAGGCGCATTGGTGTTTTCTCAATTAACCTGGGCTCACCACGGTCATCCATGCAGTCACTGCGATATGCCATTCGATCGATGGAACGTCCAAATGCAGCTCTCTATATTTATCCACAAGGTAAAATTGTTCCTTTTTCAGCCGGCTCACTTGATTTCAGAAAAGGAATTGGCTGGTTGGCAAGAAAGCTGCCACATGCCGATCTCGTTCCGGTCGGAATTTACATCCATACAAAAGAAAGTGACAAACCGACTCTGGAAATTAAAATAGGCGAAGCGGTAACCGTTAGTCGTGAAAAGCCGGCAGATGTTATCAATAAAAAACTTGAAGATAAACTATCTGAACTTCTCCAGAATATGATCAAAGCCTGATTTTCGATCAAACTCTCCAGGTTTCTTAAACTAAAGGCGGGTTTAAAAGACTAAACTGCATCCGTAACCAGCTTATAGGTTGGGTCCTCAAGTATATTGACCTCAATAATCGCATCGGCGTTTAGCAGAAGCTTCCTGCAGTCTTTACTTAGATGTGTCAGATGTACCCTTTTTCCGTTTTTATGATATCGCTCCGTGATTTTATTAAGTGCCTCAATTGCAGACATGTCCACAACGCGACTCTCCCTGAAGTTGATCACAATATTGTCAGGGTCATTTAAAACATCAAATTTATCATTAAACACGGAGACCGATCCAAAAAACAGTGGCCCATATATCTCATAATGTTTTGCTCCTTCTTCATCCCATCTTTTCCTGGCCCGGATCCTGGTGGCGTTATCCCATGCAAAGACGAGTGCTGCAATAATTACCCCGATAATAACTGCCAAAGCAAGATTATGGAGAATCACTGTCACCAGTGTAACCAACACCATCACCACAATATCTGAAGTCGGCATTTTGTTGAAGGTTTTCAAACTTGCCCATTCAAAAGTTCCTATTGCCACCATAATCATCAGTCCGGTAAGAGCAGCCATAGGCAGGAGTTCAATCAGGCCCGCCCCGAACATGATAAAGATCAAAAGCATGATCGCCGCTACTATCCCTGAAATTCGCGTTCGTGAACCTGAGGAGACGTTTATAAGACTTTGACCCAGCATCGCACATCCACCCATTCCTGAAAAAAATCCTGATACCACATTAGCGGTGCCCTGTGCGACAGCCTCTTTATTACTGCGTCCTCTTGTCTCGGTGATTTCGTCAATGATATTGAGTGTAAGCAGGCTTTCAATGAGTCCTACAGCAGCCATGATGGCAGAATAAGGTAGAATAAGCCATAAAGTATCCAACGTAAAAGGAACCTGTGGAATGTGAAACGGAGGAAATCCGCCCTGGATTGACGCGATATCACCGACCGTCCGGGTATCAATCCCAAACAATGTAACCACACCAAAAATTATCAGTATGGCAGCAAGTGATGGCGGAAGTGCCGACGTGATTTTCGGCAGTCCCCAGATGATCAACATGGTAAATAGTACCAGCCCTAAAAGAATGTAAAGTGCAGGACCCGTTAGCCACTCCCCTGCCGGATTTTTAAACTCATCCAGTTGCGACATAAAAATGATGATCGCCAGACCATTCACAAATCCAAAAATTACTGAGTGCGGTACAAGCCTCATAAGTTTGCCTAGTTTTAAGCCGCCGGCAATAAGCTGAAAAATTCCGGCCAGAACAACAGCAGCAAACACATAATCAGGCCCGTGTGAAATTGCCAGGCTTACAATCACCACTGCAATTGCACCAGTAGCTCCAGAGATCATTCCCGGACGACCGCCCATCACAGCAGCCACAAGTCCTACAACGAATGCGGCGTAGAGTCCGGTTAGCGGTGACAGACCTGCAATCATTGCAAATGCCAGTGCCTCGGGAACGAGAGCAATAGCTACGGTGATGCCGGCCAAAACTTCAATTCTGTAATTTACATCTGTGGAAAAGTCGAATAGCGAAAATATCTTTTTCATTGAAAGTCCGAAAGTCGTGTGCAGGCAGAAAAGTTAATGAGGGATGAAGGACCATTTGATGATGACGAATCAAAAAATGTGCGGGCCGTGCCTGGCGGTAATCCTGATGATATTTTAAGCTGATGAAGGTAGGGATAATCTAAAGCAATTAACCCGAATTTTATTGTTTTTCAATAGCTTACGGCTTAATCTGTCCTATAAGTCCCTGATAATTAAGGGTGGCACCGCTTCCACAGAAAATTTGGATGGCTACCCGATTAAGCTATATTAATCAATCACATTTTTGATCTGTCTCACTTTTTTAACAAGCTTATGATAATGCGATCCTTTCCAATAGACTTGTCCGCATGCCTGGCACTGCCTGAACTCTTCGAAATTCTTGTTAACCTTCGGCGGAAGTTTTGAAATCACTTCTTCTTTGGCAACCTGTTCCAAATGTCCATTACAGTTCATACATAGCATAAATGGATGTATGTTACCCGCTAACTCAAAATATTTTACAACCTCCAGAACTTGTTCGTTCGGCTCTGTTGACCTAAGCCAATACCCATGCTTTAAGCGACCGTGTTTCAGAAGACCAACATCCCGTGTGAGGACGGTACGGTTGTCACGTATTGCAGCATCTATAATGTCAGTATCCTTCGCATCATTTTTGTAAACTGTGTCGAACCCCAGAAGGCGAAGGTACCGTGTTAACTTTCCCAGGTGTACATCCGCTATAAACTTTGAAGGCAAATCACGGGCCTCTCTTATGTTGCCGGGAGTATCTTGTCCATCCGTTATCCTTTTAGGATACACTGTCAGTTTATCGCCGTCTGCTACATTGTATGAAAACGACTCCAGCCTATGGTTAACCCTCAATCCATACACTTCGACCTGTGGTACGCCACAGGATTCAATCAAGTCTTTAGCTGATGGGTGTAGTTGAAATGACTTGACAACCTGATCCTGCTCCGTAAAATCTTTAAGAGACCCTTTAAAAATGAATGTTGCTGTATTTAAGCTCATGATGTGATTTATGCAGTTATTGGCATTTTAATAACGACATACATGAAGAAATAACTCCTCATGTTCAAATTCGTGCAGTTCTTTTAGACTATACGCAATCAGATTTAATACCACACCGAATTTTATTAAATAATCCAACAGGTTCGGTACTGCAATATGCCGGGTGCAACAAAAATTATCATACAAGTCAAGCTATTATTCTTATAAATAATAGTGCCCTTATTGTTGATCAAATATGTGGCAGCCAAAAAATTGAGAATAGATCCCTTGTTTTTTATACATTGGCTTTATGTAAGCTCATCAAAAACATACTCCTATGCCATTATTTATGGATTGCCATAATACTCCGGGAATAAAAATTCAGGAGGCCGAAAAAGCTCATCTGAAAGATTTGGCCGTCCAGGAGAAATATAATGTCAAGTACCTCGCATACTGGGTAAATGAAGACAGTGGTAAAGTTTTTTGTCTAATGAAAGCCCCTAATAAAGAGGCTATTAAAAAAACGCACCTTTTAGCCAATGGCATAGAAACGTGCAATATAGTGGAAGTAGAGGGCGGACTTTATTCGGCTTTTATGGGAAAAGATCTTCAAGACAACAAAGATTTAATCCTGGATAAAAATGGAAATCCGGATACAGGTTATCGATTTATACTTAACCTGGATATTATTGCCGTCACCCGTTTGACTGACTTCATCGATTTTGAACAGCTAAAATTACCGCAAAAGCCCCTTAAATGTGCGGAGCAATTGATTCTGAAGAATAATGGTACGGTTATCAACCAATTATCTTTCGATCGGCTAATTGCTGTTTTTAAAACACCGGAAAGCTGCCTGCTCTGTGCTAAAGAGATTCAGGAAAAATTTCTCTCCCATCAGCAGCAGTATACTTCCAATGAGTGGAACTTCAGATTCACAATGGGATTATGCATTGGCGAACCGGTCACTAATACGGATGACCAGATTTTTCAAAATGCCTTGCATCAAAGTATGTGGTATTGCAAAATTGCTGAAAATGGGAAAATAGCACTACCAGTTGAATTTCAAGAGATAAGTGTTTTATGCAGAACCGAAATGGATGGAGAAAATATCACAATTATCAACAAGTCTGACCAAGCTTTTATTCAGGAGTTGTTTGATCAGATAAACATGCATATCTCTAAAGTTAATTTTACAATTGACCAATTAAGCAAAGAAATGGGATTGAGCCGGGCACAGCTTTATCGCAAAATAAATTCAATGTCGAGCACTTCACCCGTACAGTTTGTCAGAGATATAAGATTGAGATATGCACTTAATTTAATCAAAGAAAGAAAATTAACGATATCAGAAATTGCCTATGAGCTGGGTTTCTCAAACCCCTCATATTTTGCCAAATGCTTCAAAGAAAAGTATGGTATTTCGCCCTCTAAAATAAGAGTTCAGGTATAGTCACTGATATAAACAAGAGAATCAGTTAAGAAGGTCTCGCAGATCGGATAATTTTGGCCTAATGCAACAAATGTTGCATTATTTGGAACAAATGAGGTGGAAGCATAGCGATCACGATAGTATCTATAAACTGACATAAATATTTAACCTCACATAAAGACACTATTATGAACAGTTTATATAAAATTTCTTTGATATGTACACTTCTAATCATTTGGGGTTTTACAGCTTGCCAGGCTCAATCTGATGATGGCCTTATGACAGAATACCCGGAAGAAAAAGCCGAAATCATGCAAACCTGGAATGAAATTGTGGAGAGTGTTAAAAATGGCGATGTAGACAAATTAATCTCTTTCCATGCTTACGGCCCTAAGTTTACTGAATTTAAACAAGGTGCACCCAGAAATGGTGGGGAAGAAAATGAAACTTTCGAACGCGGCGTTTTTGGAAGTGTCGAAGAAGTTCTCAAAATGGATGCAAACGATTTGAAAATTGCAGTTTATCATGGCAATACAGCCGTTGTAACTTTTCATTCAGATTTCCACTTGAAATTTGAAGAGGATATGGCTGTCGTCAATGATCAGATCAGTCTGGTGTTCGTAAAAAATGAAAATGGAGAGTGGAAAATTGTACATGAGCATCACTCACCACTTGTAGCTGCCGGTTAGTGGAATATTAAATACATAATGCTGAGAAGAACGACCATGTAAGCACCCGTAGGGCCTGTATAAAAAACGTCATATTTTTAATCAAGCCTTAAAGAGTGCTTAGTGGTTATTTTATTAAGACAAGACCTGATAAACAATTGAAGAGGCAAACCATTCTCTCAGGTAGATGATTAATATAATAGGGGTGCTTACTTTCTAGATTATAAGGCATTGAATAAAATTATTTTCCCAAATAAATTTATCCAATGTTTTGTAGAGTCCTTCGATATGAAGAAATTTGAAGTCTAAGTTGAATTCTGCATTTTAATTCTATCAACTTTTTAATTTTGGTATCGTAAGCATTGCTAAAATAGTAGGTTAAGCACCAATCTAATCTGATCTGGATTAAATATGGATGTCTATGAAATACATAAATCCAACCCCACTCTCTTTCCCCAATATTCGGTTAAAGATACCCTCTTTTTGTATTACAGCTGTCCACAGAAAGAAAAAATTATGCAGCTATATTCTAAACATATTCAAATAGGTTTTACACTAAGTGGAAAGCGTATACAAAGACATGGAAACCAAAAATGGGTTTCCAGTCCTGATAAAGGATCATTAATAAAAAAATGTGCGTTCCTTCAGGAAATGCCGGCTGATTATCACGGATGGGACGTGCTTGTATTCTATCTTAAAGACGATTACCTCCGTTCCATATTTGATGAGTTCAGGTCGCACTTATCCCTGAATAATCTACCTGAACCAAACAAAGAGATGATTGAAGACTTTGAGGTTGACAATCAAATAAGGGGCTGTTACAAAAGTTTTATCCCTTATTTTAACAATGAAAATCCCCTGCCTGAAAGTTTAATTGAGAACAAATTTAAGGAACTGCTTTTCAACATTTTTTCTCATCCGGAAAACAAACATATTCTTGCTTACATCCTTAAGATTGTAGATCGCTATAAAACTCCCATATGGGAAGTCATGGAAGCAAATTACATGTACGATTTAAAAATCCAGGATTTTGCAAATCTTGCTAACCGAAGCTTATCAACGTTTAAAAGAGATTTCAGAGAGCATTATAAAACGTCTCCTGGTAAATGGATTACAAACAGACGCCTTAAAAGAGCAAAAGCCTTTCTAAGGACTACAGAAAAAGCGGTTAGTCAGGTTGCTTTTGAAAGCGGGTTTAAGAATGCTTCACATTTTAGCAGGGTTTTTAAAACAAAATTTAACGTCTCCCCCACTGAATTTCAGAAACAGTGAACGGTTTAGTAAAGACTTTGAACTTTTCAGTAAAGTTCAATACACATTTTTTATATAGATTCGATTAAGGAACTGTAGGTACTCACTTTAAGTCTTTGATTTTAGACTCAATTCACCTACATCCAACACTCACTAAACAAAGGAGACCACATGCCTGATCATGAAAGTATAACTGAATTCGAAAATTCACTTCTTGGAGATCTTATAACTCCGGAGGATAAGAGGTATGATTATGAACGGCAGGTCTGGAACGGACTTATTGATAAACATCCCGCATTCATAGCTAAGTGCAGAGGCACCTCTGACGTAATTAGTTGCGTAAATTTTGCTCGGGAAAATGATCTGCAAGTATCCATCAGAGGTGGTGGACATAATGTAGCCGGTCTAGCACTTGTTGATGATGGGCTCGTAATCGACCTTTCAGATATGCGGGGCGTTTATGTATATCCTGATAACAAAACTGCATTAGTTGAAGGGGGTGCAATCTGGGCTGATGTTGACAGAGAAACACAGCTATACGGATTAGCTGCCCCGGGTGGAGTGGTTTCTACCACAGGTGTTGCAGGGCTTACCCTTGGAGGCGGTCTGGGATGGCTTAGAAAAAAACATGGTTTAAGTTGTGACAATCTCATTTCCGTTAGAATAGTGACCGCAGATGGAAATATATTAACCGCCAGTGAACAGGAGAATGCGGACCTTTTCTGGGCCCTCAGAGGCGGTGGTGGTAATTTTGGTGTTGTAACCACTTTCGAGTTTAAGCTTTATGAATTGGGCCCTCAGGTTATGTTTTCTTTACCGATGTATCCCATGGAAGAAGCTGATAAAGTCTTGTCAGCATGGAGAGATTATGTGATTTCTTCTCCTGATGAAGTTAGTTCAAATGTACTGATGTGGACTATTCCGGATGTTGAAGATTTCCCAGAGGAAGCACGAGGTAAGGATATTGTAGGTATTCCCGCTTTGTATTCAGGTGATGCAGATGAAGGTCAGGAAATCCTGAAGCCTCTAATGGAAATTACGGAACCAGTACTAGACCTTAGCGGACAATATCCTTTTGCAGTGGTTCAAAGTATGTTCGATTGGGCATTTCCTAAAAATGAACGCTTTTATTATTTCAAATCAAGCGATTTGAAGAGTCTGGATCACCAGGTCATCAAAGATATAATATCAAAAGCCGAACACCGGCCTGTATCTTCCATATTAATAGCTATATGGCACTATGGTGGAGAAATGAACCGAATTGGTGCCGATGAGTCTGCATTTGGTAGCCGTGATACGTCTTTTCTGCTTAGTATTGATTCAGTATGGGATAACCATGATGATTCTGAAAAAGTCATCGCATGGTCTCGAAAAGTGTTAGATGATATGAAACCTCATTCCGGTGTCGGGATGTATCCAAATTTCCCCGGCTTGGGAGAAGAAGGAAACGAACTGGTACAATCGGCTTATGGAAAAAATTACAGCCGTCTATCAGAAGTAAAAGCCAAATATGATCCTGATAATTTTTTCAGTGTAAACCTGAATATCAAGCCAGCTGAATTAATGCAATAATTTGTACCGTTGCTTTTTTTGCTAAATATTTTTGTCTACTGCTCACGAAATACTTGATTCATATTTACTGAATATCAATTCCTGCCATAAACATTTGAAGCTCAATCATACTTGATATGAAAAAGTACGTCACTTTCCTATCTATGGTTTATTTATTTTTCACAGGGTTCTATCTGAATGAAGCTACAGCACAGATACAGATAATAGGAACCGTAATTGACGCGGAGGGTCTTCCATTGCCAACTGCAAATGTTCTGATCCTGAATGAAAATGATTCTCTATTAGTAAAGGGTACTGTTACAGACGATATTGGTAAATTTCAAATTGTCGGAATACAACCTGGAAACTATATCCTTTCCATCTCAATGATTGGTTTTCAAACCTATGAGGAAACGATCTCTGTTGACACGCCTGATGACGGTAAATTCAGTATTGATAAAATAACGATGCGTGAGTCACTCGAACAACTTGGAGAAGTGGTTTCCACAGCTCGCCGGCCACTTTATGAGCAGGAAATTGACAGGTTGGTTGTGAATGTTCAAAGCAGTATCACATCATCAGGCAGTTCGGTGCTCCAGGTTCTGGAGAAGTCTCCAGGAATTCAGGTAAACCGCCAGAGTAACACCATCTCTATGAGCGGCAAAACCGGGGTGCGTGTAATGATTAACGATAAGTTTGTACAACTACCTATCGATGCTGTGGTTCAGATGCTAAACGGCATGAGCGCCGCAAATATCGAACAGATTGAGCTGATCACCACTCCCCCGGCCAGGTATGACGCAGAAGGAGATGCAGGAATCATCCATATCAAAATGACTGAGTTTACGGAAATGGGAACTACAGGCATGGTAGGAGTAAATGCAGGTTATAATTATGCCGAGATTCTGGGCGGTAATTTTAACATCAGCCGGCGTGTCAATAAGCTTGCTATTTTCCTGGATTATTCCATCAACTACGATCGCACACAGACTAATTGGAACAATAGGCGGTCTTTGGATACGAATAACTTTACTCAGCAAGTGATAATGGAGAATACCCGCAAGCCATCCACAGGTGTTCAGAATGCCCGAATGGGGCTGGAATACAAAATGGGTCAAAAAACCACAGCCGGGATCCTGCTCACAGGATATCAAAGGCTTTGGAAAACACATGACCTGTCAGATAATTTTAACAGTTTTAGCCCTTCTTCAAGCCTGTTTACTGAATTATCAGCCAGCGAAACCAACCGGTGGAGAAACGGACTGATAAATGTCAGCTTCGATCACGATTTCAATGAAAACCAGTCACTATTGTTCGATGTGGATTATCTCTACTACATAAATGATAACCCATCATTCTACGAGAACAGGTTTATTGAGGGAGATATCACCCGGATGAACACTGAAAGTATAGATGTAGAAAAAGAAACCCCCATACATATCCGGGTAATAAAACTTGATTATGTGCACGAATTGTCGGATCAGTTTACACTTGAAACCGGGATAAAAGGGTCACTCTCAGATTTCACCAATAGAGTTCGTGTATCGAACCTGATAGAAAATGTGTGGGAGATCAATAACACATTTTCCCAAAACGCCGATCTTTCGGAAAAAACGGGAGCCATATATCTTTCCGGAAACTGGAGGCCCGGTGAAACTATCCAGGTCAATACCGGATTACGTTTCGAATATACAGACCGTTTTTTAAGCACCCCCGAAAGTCCGGGGCTTGTGGATGTGAAGAATGGGTATCTGTTCCCCAGTTTGTTTGTTCAAAAAAGCTTGCCGAACGAAAAAAGTATCGGATTCTCGTATTCCCGTAGAATTACCCGGCCGAGTTTTAATGATCTGGCTCCATTTGTTTTCTTTTTGGATCCAAATACGTTTTTATCAGGCAATCCCGACTTAAATCCTGCGACAAGTGATGCCCTGAAACTAGATTACAATCGTAAGCAGTTTCTTGTATCGTTTCAATACAGTTATACTAAAGATGAAATTGTTGCTTTCCAGCCTGTGGTAGATCAAAATAGTAATGAGCAAACATACAGCACTCAAAATCTGGGTTATTTTCGATCATATGGAATTACAACGAGCCTGCCGGTATATTTTGCTCCCTGGTGGGAACTACGGGCAAACGTATCCGGGACTTACCAGGAATTTAGAACCGCCCATATGAGTGAGAATCAGAGGCAGGATATTTATGGATATACAGCAAACATTACAAATACTATAGATATGCCCCGTGAATTTTTACTTGAACTTTCAGGGTTTTACCAATCCAAATCTTCTGATGGCATAATGCAGTTTAAACCTTTAGGGGCAGTAAATGCAGGCATCCAAAAAAAAATAGCATCAGGTCAGGGTACATTGCGGCTTTCTGCTGATGATCTTTTTTCTACAAATTTATGGAAATACAGTACAACGATACCTGGTGTAAACCTGGATACAAGCGGCATCTATGATTTCAACAACCGAAATATTAAACTCAGCTTCACCTGGAATTTTGGAAACAGTAGTTTAAAGTCCGTAAATGTGAGTACAGGCTCCGAAGAAGAGCAGAGCAGGGTGAATTAATGGGTCTATAAACGATAAGTATAATCCAATTCATGTTGGATCACTTTATTAGCCCGAAATGTTATATAGAATTATCTATTTTTATTGCCTTTATAACCAAATTTTCGGCTTAATTTAATCAACACAGCTATGCTTAAATCCATATCTCATCAAATATTATTTCTCTCATCAATTATCATTTTCGGATGTGAAAACGAAACATATAGTGTCGAGCTCACAAATATCGAAGATAATCTGGCAACTTTTGAAGTAGTCAACCATACAGCAAATGACCTCTCAGCAATTGATTTTGAGCTAACATATTTCAACTCTGGTGGTGACATTATAGAAATCGACACAGTTAAATATAGCATGGACGAAGAGTCGCCAGTTGAAATATTCTTAAAAGCTGAAGGACAAACCTATTTTAGTCAGCAAGTACCCGAAAATACTGCCACTGCTGCCGCTAAAGTTATTTCTGCTAATTAACTTATAAAGACTCTTTCATATGTCTGGCCTAAACGTTGAACAGTGATTTTTAAAAATATGTATGGCAGTTTAAGTGTGATGAAATCTTATCATCATAATATTTATGATTCGATAAGTCTTCAGGCTCTTAATCCAAACTGTAGGATTTAGCTCTGTTTTTGAGTTTATTGGTGTGGAATACATAACGGAAAAACTTAGTTGAGAATGACAGTTACCATATGGTATAGCTCACCAATGCTTTAGGAAAATTAATTGCACTTCTCTTCCAGTAAGTAACACATAACACAACCTTCAATTCGTTGGCTGTAAACTTTAATCGTATAATATGACACAAAAATACTTGCTGCTACTACTCCCCTTTCTTTTCATAATCATTGCTTTTCATGTACCTGAAACTCACCTGGCGGTTCAATTTTTGGATTCATTAAATGAGGAGCAAAAAGCCCTGGCACATAAGTCATTTGATGACCAGTATAAAGAGTTTTGGCACTATCTACCGGGCGCCAGTACTCGCAGGCCTGGAATTAGGCTGGATGCTATAAGCGATGATCAGAAGAATATGGTCTATGAATTGCTGGGTTCTTCATTATCAGAATCTGGCTACGACAAGACAAGAAGAATTATCGATCTTGAAAATGTACTCTACGAGATTGAAGGAAATAATGAAAACCGCAATCCTGAATACTATTTCATTGCCGTCTTTGGAAATCCGGCACAGGATAGTCTCTGGGCATGGTCGTTTCAGGGACACCATCTTTCGTATCATTTTACAGTGCTTAACGATAAAACATCAATAGCACCGCGTTTTATGGGGGCAAGTCCCGCCATGATTATGGAGGGCCCGCGTGAGGGTGAGCGAACACTCCACAGAGAAGAAGATCTTGGGTTCGAACTTATAAACTCCATGTCAGAAGAACAGCAGCAAGTGGCTGTATTCAGAGATAATGCTTACTTCAATATAGTCACCGGGAATTCTATAGAAGTAGGTCCTTTGAGGCCTGCTGGTATAAGATATGATGTCTTAAACAATGTACAGCAGTCAATTCTGCTTGAATTAATTAATGAATATCTTAGTGTCATGCCGGAAGAATTAGCAGAGAAACGGATCAATAATCTTAAGTCAGAAGAACTGGCTGACATCATGTTTGGGTGGGCTGGCGCAACTGAACCAGGTATCGGACACTATTACAGGATTCAGGGAAAAACATTTCTCATCGAATTTGACAACGTGCAGGGCGAAGCCAATCATATTCACAGCGTGTGGAGAGACTTTGATGGTGACTTCGGCAGAGACCTGATACGGGAGCATTATTCGACTAGTGATCATCATTAAGTATAAGAATGAATAACTCACATAAGATTAGCCCGAAGTAGTCTGATTGATTATGCTTTGGATCTTTATATAACCTCTCAGCATCTATTTTTTGTACATTTTTATTTCATTTTTCTCTATTGAATGAGTTCTCACGCTTTAAAAAATAAAAAACGCTGAACGTATCACGTTTTATAGTGAAACGCCCAGCGTAAAATTGTCTTTATTCAACTCGTTAAGTTAGTGCCTAATTGGGTGCCAGCTCTTCATGAACGCCTTCAGAAATCTCCTCTAGCATTTTATCGCAAAATGCCGGCAAGTCTTCCGGGCTTCGGCTTGTAGTCAATCCCTGGTCGACTACAACTTCTTCATCAACCCAATTGACGCCTGCATTGATGAGATCGGTTTTGATTGAAGGATAAGATGTCATGGTTTTACCGTCCAGCTCCCTTGTTTCAATAAGTGACTGAGCCCCGTGACATATTGCCGCAATTGGTTTGCCCTGATGTAAAAAGTGGGCTATAAACTCAATCGCACGATCATCGGTACGGAGCTGATCGGGATTTAGAACACCACCAGGGAGTACAAGTGCATCGTAGGTTCCTGAATCTGCGGTATCCAGGTCGGCGTCCACATTATAATCATTGCTCCAATTATCTTTATCCCAGGCTTTTATAGTACCCTTTTCGGGTGAAACTATGTGAACCGTAGCACCTGAATCTTTCAACACATTCATAGGTTCAGTTAATTCAATCTCTTCAAATCCGTGGGTAGCAAGGATCGCTACCTTTTTCTTGCTTAAATCGTATTCCATGATGAGATATATTTGATTAGTGTTAATAACTCTCGTACTAATAAAATGTATTTGAACACAACTATGTTCCGACTATTCAGATATCTCAATCAAAATCTAAGGTGAATTCACGCAGGGAATGTAGCCCTTTAACTTATCTATCCTCACCAAACAATTGATTGAAGATCTCTGCTGCTTCTTTCACTCCAGAATATTCATGTACATCTAATGCAGGGGATCCGGCAATCATGGCTGAAAGAAGCGAATTGTTTGTTTTCCGGTATAAACATACCACAGGTTTTTCCATAGCAACAGCTCGCCCGATTTCGTAACCTACACCCAGCGATGGAGTTGTTACTTCCGCGACCAGTATGTCGGAGCTGGTGAGCCAGTCCATGTCACGATCATGAATGTGACGATCGGATAGATCAAAGCTAACCTCGTCTGATCCGATATGCTCAGTCAGAACTGCGCCGTAATTTTTCAACTCTTTAATCAGTTGTCTGTAAATAAGAGCATCTTCTCGCCCGCCCCTGATGGATCCTGCAAAGTAGATGTTTTTCATATCTGGTTGATTAACTATTAATATTATTTGGGTAATGGGTATTGGGTTATAAATATAATAAGTCGTCAGATGAGTGCTTACTTAAATTTCGCTTTCCTTGCACTATCAATCAGTTCTTAAATACTCATCATTTGACTCCATCTGTTAGAATTTGAGAACCGGCAACGATCTCCGTATTGTAATGAACCAATCAAACCGGAAGTACTTAATATTAAAATAATGAGTCATACAATCACCGTTCGTAAAGCCAATGTCAACGACGCCGTGGATATTGCTGAGTTTAATCTTGCGATGGCCTGGGAAACTGAAGAGAAGAAATTAAATGAGGAAACAATTCATGCCGGAGTGAAATCTTTAATGGATAAGACTGAGTATGGATTCTATATCGTCGCAGAAAGTGATGGCGAAACTGTTGCTTCACTTATGATTACAAAGGAGTGGAGCGATTGGCGAAATGGCCTTTTCTGGTGGATTCAAAGCGTTTATGTAAAACCTGATTTTCGCAGGCAGGGTATTTATCGAAAAATGTATGAAACCGTACTCAAGTTGGCAGTAAATCAACCGGATGTATGCGGATGCAGGCTGTATGTTGAAAAAGAGAACATACCGGCTCAAAAAACATATGAGGCCCTTGGCATGTCAGAAACGAACTACAAGATGTATGAAGAAATGTTTGACAAAACGTAGAAAATAAATTTTTCTGGCGTAGTTAATATACACTCATCGGAAGTATACTCTGCAGGCATCAGGGCTGTCACGATCGAGCAGTATCGTACGGTAGTCTATTGACTGAATTTCCGGCGTTGTGTTCTCCGGCCTATTGATGACAACTTTCAAAAGGGCTCCTTCCCCAAGAACGGCCAGTGTTTTTGCCGTAAGAAAATTTCCCAGTGACCAGGCAACGGGAAGGTTTTCATCAACCAGTTCCAGCGGCTGAGGCAGATGAGAATGATGACCGATAACCATGTTATATCCTTGCGGTAAGTTACTGCGCTGATCCTGTCTGGGTTTTCTTTCATGTTCATATCCCCAGTGAGGCAGCGCAATATGCAGTCCCGGCCCTTGCGGTACTCCGGGATCCTTTTCGTAAATCCTATTTGTCTTCCCATTCATCCACCAGGACCAGGATGTTCCTGTGATGCCCTCAATAAGAGTTGTTGAGGGCTTGTAAACCGTTCCCAGCCAGTTAATCCCCCGGCTATTAAACTCTTTAATGGTACGGTCAAGGGCCTCATCACCATAATCCATTGCGTGATTGTTTGCAATTGTGAGCGTCCAGTCTGTAAGAGGTTTGAATAACTCAAGCACATCAAATATGGCAGCTGTGTGCTTCAGCAGAAAAGGTCTCTGAGCTTCATCAGTAATAACGCCCTCAAAGTTTCCCACCATCAGGTCACAATTTCCAAAGAAGTGGAATATCTCACTTTCAAAGACCGCCTCTCTCTCCCTCAGTGGGCAAATGTCGCCTACAAACCCAATGGTAATCTCATTGACCTTTTGGTCATTAAACACCAGTCTGTTTTCTGCTTTTTGCAGAAACGGCGGCGGTTCCGAAAATCGTCGCCGGGCCATGGAAATGAACTCACCCAGCGGGTAGGGACTTTTGGGTAAAAATCTCATCAAATAAGCACCTATTAAATGTTTGTATCTGAGTTTCGCTTGTAATTAGATTCGGCCACAATATCACAACTAACATACACTTCTGGAAAAGTATTTAAAACTATACCGCTAATGTAGCTAAATAGTATTTTGTATTAAGAAACATAAGTAACGTACAAGGTTCTTATTGGAATTTTTTATTTTATATAGTGAAGCAATTCTGAAATTAAATACTATCTGATATGATTAGTCAAGCAGAAACTCCGGAACAATACATGAAGGCACTTCCTGAGGATCATCAGGAGATCATAGAAAAGCTAAGAGCTGTCATACTAAAAAATATTCCCTCAGGGTTTGAAGAAACAATGAACAACGGTATGATTGGATATGTGGTCCCGCATTCTGTCTACCCTGATGGTTACCATACAGACCCAACAAAGCCTCTCCCATTCATAAATATCGCTTCACAAAAGAAACATGTTGCTCTTTATCACATGGGAATATATTCTAATGAATCCTTAAACTCATGGTTCACATCTGAATACAAACAAAGAGTTGGCAGAAAACCTGATATGGGTAAAAGCTGTATAAGGCTCAAAAATTCTGAATCTATTCCTTATGATCTGATTGGAGAACTTGTAACTAAAATGTCAGCCGAGGACTGGATTTCACTTTACAAAAAACAAAGGAAAAATTAATGAGAGGAAAATTGTTATGAATCCAAATAATCACTCACTTTCTCTTGCTGTAAAGGATATACGCACATCTTTAACATTTTATGAAAATATCGGATTTGAACCTGTTGAGGGTACAGGCCCTATAGAAGATAACTGGATTATCATGTCCAAAGGTCATTCCAAAATTGGATTGTTTCAGGATATGTTTGAAGAAAACATTATTACATTTAATCCGGAAGATGCTCGCTCTATATACAGGGATTTAAAATCCAAAGACGTTACTTTTTTGATGGAATCTGAATCTATCCAGGATAAAAATGGTCCTTGCCACTTCTGTATTGTCGATCCTGATGGCAATCAAATTTTGTTTGATCAGCACAACGACTAAAATTTCAGGATTTAACTATGGAAAAACGGGTAACCGGTATCGGCGGAGTCTTTTTAAAAGCGAAAGATCCTGATGCTACTAAAAAATGGTACAGCGATCACCTAGGCATTAAAAGCGGGCAATGGGGAGGAACATTTGAATGGCGCCATGCTGAAACTCCATCAAAAAAAGGTTTTACAGCCTGGAGTATTTTTGATGAAACAACCGAGTACACCAATCCGAGTCAAAAAGATGTCATGATTAACTACCGGGTTGAGAATCTGGAGGAACTGCTAACTGTTTTGAAAAAAGAGGGCATTGAGATTATCGGAGAGATGGAAGTGTTTGAATATGGTAAATTCGGCTGGATCATGGATCCCAATGGCTACAAAATTGAGCTCTGGGAACCCATTGATGACGAATACGATAAAATTTCAGGTGATGTAAACCCCTGTTCCTGAGTAACCCGAAAACGGTCTAAGGCTTATGGGTATCTGTGGATTTTATTGAATCTGCTGCCGCATGATTTAGATTCACGGGGATAATCATTTTTTCATCAATCGGCGGTGGGGTCAGAGTTGGCATTGAATTAGGCAGAGTTTCTGGAATAAATGTGGGCATAGCGCCGGGCATTTTATACCAGCCTTTTGTAAGAGTTGCAGACAAGGAATCAGGTATAACTAATGCCATTGTATCTGCTGAAGCTGACCCTGCTTTATAGGTATTAGTATCCGTCTCATTTAAAGCTGCCGACTTGTAATGATGTGTTGCCTGACTCAAAACAGGCGTCGCTATGAATGTTAATGCTACAGGTACTAAGAGTTGTATCCATTTTATATTCATAACGACGAAATTGAATTTTCAGACTATTATACGAACCGTAATATTTATTGAGGTAGAATCAGAACCGGGTTCACCACTGCATCAAGGGGTTTCTAAAGTTTCATTTCACTCCGCATGGAGTAGACAAATCCCTAACAAGCTGAATTGATAACTAAATCAATCCGCCGAATATTGCACTCAATCCTCCAGCTGATCAATGATTGATGCGAGTCCGTTTGAAAACCGAGCCAGTGCTTCGCGATGAGCTTGATGAATTCCCTCCATAAATACCTGATCATCAAGCATCTCTTCTTCAATGGCATAACGATAAGCCGGCAGCATCCATGATGCGTATCCACTGTAGGGATCTGATGAAGCATACAACGATTTTAGCCACGGACTAAACGGAAGGCCCTCACTATGAAGAAAACTTCTCTCCAGTTGAATCAGCTTCTGATTCAGGGATCTTAGCCCGACCCTGGTCAGGTCTCCATTTTCTGCTGCCTCGTCCAAAAGTGTCCGGGTCAGCGCAATTTGAGCTGAAATCTCTTCCATTTGCTCAAGTATCCCTGTTCCATTCAGCACTTCTCGCTCTGCCCTCTCGTTAATGTCGTTTACGTGAGTCGTTAAATCTACCGAGTAACTTTCAATATCGTATGGCAACACATCTGCATTTGCAAACCGTGTAGCTACAAGTCCGTAAACATCTGCAAGTGCCGGCCCATATGTAAAGGTGCTGTCTAAATAATTTTCATAAAACCAGAACGTATCAAAGTTGGTGTGATATATAGGCACAGATCCTGAAATTGCCACACCGGCTGACGGTATTCCAGTGTGCATGTATAACCCAACATGATCTGATCCACCCCCCAGGTTCCCTATAGACGGAGTACCGTTTGAAGAATTTGCGGCCCAGTAATTATAAACTGATCCATCCGTATCAGGGTGAGTAACAGTTTTAGCGGCCTGAATAATAGGTTTTTTCAAGCTTGGGGAGGATGAGGCTCTGAAATTAGGGCCTGTTACAGACATATCTGCATTCAGATAGAGGATGGAGTTCGCTTTCAACTCATCTCTCAAATCCTCTACCCATTCTGATGATCCTATCAACATAAACTCTTCCGCATCCCAGTGGCCTATCATGATACTTCTTTTAGGCCGATTCCCCTCCTCTGCCAGCTGACCCAGAGATTCAGCGAGGGTCAAAAGCATAGCAGTGCCGCTATTGGGATCTGTAGTTCCAAACGACCAGCCATCAAGATGTGCACCTAGAATAATCCATTCATCAGGATATTCAGCTCCTTCAATCACTCCCACCACATTAGAAATCGGGCGTATTTCATACGGCTGATCAACCGACAGCTCCACTGTAAGATTTGGTCCGCCCGTCAGTCGGTAGCTGTAATCAAAATTTCCCTGCCAGTCATCCGGTGCTTCTTCCCCTTCCATTCTGCTTAGTATCTCATCAGCTGCTCCATAACCAATTGGTGCTACTGGTATCGTATGAAAATCGACCTCGTCAGGGTCGAGCCGTTCCGGCGTGTTCGGGTTATCAAGTGGAAGAGCCGGCTCGAACGGCGTAAGCGGGTCGCCATAATAATCAAGTGTCAATAGAGATCCGCGCTGAATCGCTGTCTCGTCTGCCTGTATTCCATCCGGATAGGTATTGTCACGATTTGATGGCGGATCGGTATAGATAATGAGTCCGGCTGCTCCTGCAAGTTCAGCATATTTCGCTTTATATCCCCGAAAATTACCTCCATAACGAGCAATTACAATCTTGCCTTCTACCGAAATCCCAAGCTCTTCCAGTCGCTCAAAGTCCTCCTTGGTTCCCTGGTATGCGTATACAACCTCTGCCGTCACACTCCCTGATCCTGAATATGCATTCCAGCCATGAACGAGGTCTGGATGGTCGGTGTACGGATCTTCGCTATAAACAGCTTCCATGTTCTCTAGCTCAATCACTTCAGGTGTTACAACACGGATAGAATTTTCACCCGGTTGCGGAAGCAGCACGTCATAATCATACGTTCGTGTATCCAGGCCGGCACTATCCATCACGCTGTAAATATAGTCGATCACATATCTGTTCTCAGGTGAACCAGCGATTGAGGGGTCGGTCGTTAGATTATAAAGATGCCGGCGATAGGTTCCGGGTAAATGCATTGAAAGAAGCTCAGACTCCAGCTCTTTCTGGACTATTTTTCCATTCTCTGAAAAACCTGTATAATCCGGTTCGAAGTGCGCAGTGCACTGAGTAAAAGTGAGAATAAAGAGAAGCGATACAATTGGAAATAGGACAGATTTCATGTAGCTGATTATTGCAGTAATTATTGTTCGCTCTAAAGTGAAGTTTTTTTGGTTAAAAACCAATCGCAACTCAGTTGCGGAACCTTTGATTGGACTCAATTAAATTTCAGCTCTGAAAACCTAAATTAAAGAGGAATATTTACTTTCTATTTATAATATTTCGACCTTGGTGAAAAGAGTGACAACTTAGCCCATTGAATATCATGACAGACCCATCCTGAATGGCTGAAAATACATCACTTCCAAAAAAGAAATTTGGGACTTTCTTAGGCGTTTATCTGCCAAGTACTCTCACGGTACTGGGTCTTATCATGTATCTCCGTTTTGGGTGGGTTGTCGGAAATCTTGGCCTGCCTCTCACCATCTTTATCGTAATTCTGGCCAATATTATTACGTTTATTACCGGTTTAAGTGCCGCCGCTATTGCTACAAATATAAAAGTGGGCGTCGGGGGTGTCTATTATCTTATTTCCCGCAGCCTTGGCCTCGAAACAGGTGGTGCCATTGGAATTGCTTTTTATATTAGCCGAACACTCAGCATTACGTTTTATGCATTTGGCCTGGCTGAACTTATTTTACTTTTTTGGCCCATGGAAACTTGGGGAACCATGCCGGGTTATGCTATCCCGCTGCTTACAGCAATCATCATTGTGATCATTACAATTGCTTCTGGTAAGAGCGCTGAACTTGTACTGAAATTTCAGGTTCCAATGCTTATTCTGGTCATCCTCTCTATTCTATCGCTCATCATCGGAGTTTTCACAAGCGATCTTCGCATGCCTGAATTTACACCTGCTTACCGAACCGTTCCTGATGGAAGCTTGTGGGTCATTTTTGCCGTATTCTTTCCCGGAGTAACCGGCTTTCTTGCAGGTATTGCAATGAGCGGTGATCTGAAAACACCCGGTAAATCGATTCGTCAGGGTACAATATATTCTGTACTGACCGGTGTTGTCGTTTATACTCTGATTCCGATTCTATTATCAATTAGTGTACTCCTGCCCTTTGATAGCCTCGCAGATGAGAGTTTTGGTTTGAGAAGCTGGTCTGACGCAGCTTTCCTTGGGGGTCTACTTGTTTACCCTGCCGCATGTGGTGCTATTCTATCCTCTGCGATTGGAAGCGTACTTAGTGGGCCAAGAGTCTTGCAGTCACTTTCTATAGATGGGCTGGCTCCAAAATTCCTGGGTCGTGTATCGAAAACCGGGCAGCCTACAATTGCTACCTGGGCAACAGGTGCAGTAGCTCTTACGGCCGTCGCTCTGGGTGATTTGAATACAGCTGCTAAATTTGTAACGGTTCTCTTCCTCACGCTTTACGTTGTCATCAACTTAGTGGCTGCAGTTGAAAAACTCGTTGCGGAACCATCCTATCGCCCAAAAGTGAATATTCCATGGTACGTGTCGGTGATAGGTGCTTTAGGTTCCCTGTTTGTGATGTATCTCATTAGCCCGGTTGCGCTCATCTTTGCATTTATGATGGAAGCTGGATTCTTTCTCTATTTCAAGAAAAAAGCTCTGGAACAGGAATGGGGCGATGTGAATGTAGGCCTGTGGATGAAGATTGCCCGCTTCTCGCTCCTTCGAATGAACCGATACCTTGTTATGCAGCGTAACTGGCGCCCGATCATTCTTCTGTTTGTGAAAGATATCAAAGACCGGATTGAGCTTGTGAAACTTGCCGCCGCATTTGGTCAAAATCGTGGCGTGTTTTCCATTTCTAAACTGATCTTTGAAAGTGACGATGTTGGCAGAAAGGAAAAGAAACAAATTCAGCAATCAATGATCAGACAGGTCCATGATATTGGCCTTGAAGCATTTTGCGAAGTAAATGAAGTGGAATCACTGAACCGGGGCATGCTTAATATTTCCCGTGCCCACGGTATAGCAGGCTTTAAAACGAATACCATCATGTTTGGCTGGTCGGAAGATAAAGAGGCAAATATGAACCAGCTCAGGATTATCCGCTCACTTTCCCGGATTGGAAAAAATATTGTGATGGCTAAGTTTAACGATCATGAGAACTGGAAAATTAAAGACCACCAGCGAATTGACATTTGGTGGAGCGGTGCGGCAAATAATGGGGATCTGATGATCATTCTAGCTTTCATGCTCAAACTAAATCCAGAGTGGAAGCATGCTCAGATCCATGTGCGTGAGGTAATTGAGCATTCAGAAAGACAACAGACATTCTCTGAATCAATTCGCAACTCACTTAAAGAAGCGCGCATCGAGGCTACTGTTGAGGTTATTCCTAAAAACGGACTATCTTTTCCCGATATCCTTTTCCAGTACAGTTCCGATGCCGATATTGTCATGCTGGGTCTTAAACTTACTGAACCTGGCGAGGAGGAGAATCACACCGAAAAAATTGACCAGCTTTCTAAGGTTGGAAAAGTGTCCGTTTTAGTCCAAAATAACAGCCTTGAAGAAACATTTCCGGTTCTACTCTCATCATCTGCTATCGATGAGGAACAAAATAAAATTCAAGATAAAGATAAAGACCAAATAGAATCAGTTGATTAAATAATACATGCCGGATATCACATTTTCCCGGAAACATTCTTCCATCTAATCTTTTTTTGTAGCTCTTCAGTTAAAGTATTGATTATCAAAGAAAATCATCCACATAAAAAAAGCCGGACATTTCTGACCGGCTTTTAGATTTATTTTACCTGAAAAGAATCTCCAGGTAATATGCCTTCGTTTTGGAACTTATGAGTCCAGCGCTTTGCTAATAGCCAGCTCAACATGTGCCGCATGTGCCATCGATTCCGTATTCGCATTAGTCTTCGAGTCCATCATCTCACGAATATTCTGCAGGTTGTAGAGGGCAGCAGATTTTGCAATGCGATCATGATCATCACTGCCAATAACTGCAATTAATCCGGTCACATACTGAATCTGCAGATTTTGTCGGAACGTGTTAACATTTCCGGAAGCATCTGCATCAAAAATAGCTGAGGTTAGATCGCCTACCATTTCCGCTACATTGTAATTGTTACCATAAGTCCTCGAATCAGTGATCCGCTTCATTGTATTTGGGTGAAGCAAATGTGCCAATACGCTGCTTTGCATGCCCAACACCTGGTCGTGAATTTTTGGATCCTCAGACGAACTGAAGAAATTGAATCCGCGTCGCTGAATTTGCAGATAGTTATATACTTCATGCGAGGTATCGAAGGCATCAGGAGCAAACAGGTGTTCGCTAAGAGAATTCATTGCTTCGTGCTGTTTATCTGTGTCCACAGGAATAAACGGCATAGTCGCTCCCTCCTGCCCTACAAATGCACGATCTTTGTAAACACCCCCGATGTAACGCGAAATCACGCCGGTTTGAGTCCGTTTGGCACCCATAAGCGCCATATACGAATCACGCAATGGCTGATAACTCTCTCCTTCGATGCTGTATTTTTCAATTAGACCGTCCATAATTTCATTGGCCAGCTGAATCCTGTCAATACCATAGGCAATCGGATCGGCTGACATGTCACCAACCATCACACGCGGGTCAATCGCTTTACCTGGGCTTCTCATATCGTCTGCATCGTTACCAAAGGCAAGTTCCGGATCCGTTGATCGGGCAGCAATGGCATTGAGGCGTTCTTCCTCGGCTTCCGGATCATCCAGTGATGGAGAGTAGCCAAATTCTATAGCCCAAACATCATAGGGTCCGGGCTTTGTGTCATAATAGTGACCCTGGAGGTTTCGGTCGCTTGCTACGTTTACGGAAGAGTAGTCCATCACTGAACCTGTCAGACCAATGGTAGATGTAAGCTGCTCGTTATGAATCTCTTCTGGTGAGTGAAGCGTACTTGCCTGCATATTATGGTTCAGACCAAAGGTATGTCCGAGTTCGTGCAGAATCAGCATGGTCATAGCTTCGTGCTGAAATCCTTCAAGGTCCTCATCAGGATACCCCATTACTTTTAGCGCACTCATACCAAACATGTTATTCATTTGCATGTGGTTGCCAAAGCTGCAGTATTCCGGATTCATTGCGTCATCCACCATAGCTGATGTAATTGCTGCTTCCGTGTAAAGGTTTTCCTGTTGATACCTGTTTGAGAAAAATACCCATTCCAGCATGATGTCGGCACCCAGAATTTGTCCTGTTCGCGGATTTACAAAACTCGGGCCGTAACCGCCAAATGGAGGATTGGGTGATGATGTCCATCGCAGAACATTATAGCGAATATCGCCGGCATCCCAGTCGGCTGTATCAGGCTGAACTTTCACAGCTACAGCATTTCTGAATCCGGCAGCTTCAAATGCTTCATTCCAGGCAAGCGTTGCTTCCTTGATAGTTTCACGAAACGCATGCGGCGTTGTGTTTTCAATCCACCAAGTAATTGGCTCAACCGGCTCCGACATCGCAGCATCGGGATTAGCCTTCACGAGATGCCATCGGTTAATGACATCAAGGTATGGTGTGTGGCTGGTGCTCACCTGATCATCTTTTTCAGTCATAAAGAAACCAACACGTGGGTCATCACGTCTGGGCTGAAAATCATTTTCCGGCATAGCAATAAATGAGTGCTGATGCTTAATAGATACTGCTCGCGCATCAGTAACAGCGTCACTTCCTCCATTTGATGGAGATGGATCCTCATACACATACTCAACCACCACGTCAATGTTCTCAGGATATGTGCGGATACCATTATACTTTGTTTTATCTGAGCTCAGACGACCCAATGAAAAACCACCCGGCCTGGAAAATGGTGACGGGCTGGGTTTCACCTGGTTCATTGATTCACTCAGGAAAATGGGGTCGCCATTGATGATAATCGTGCTATCGTTTTCAGCCAGAATCTCTTCAGAAATAAGTGTCGCATTCGATATGTTGGCCATCTTTGCATTGCTAAGGGCGCTTTCATCATCAAATTGAAATCGGGTATTTTGAACGACAAATTCAATTCTGTCAAAATATCGCTCTACTTTAAAAATTTTGTCATCCCGGTAGGCTCCCCTGAACTGCCCTGCCTCAGTAACAGCATCCACCGTGTGACCAAAGTAGATAAACTCTTTACCGATCTGATCTTTTTTGATTTCAAATTTGGTTGAGCCATCAGTTGTATCCTGGTAAACGGTGAACAATCCTTCATAGGCAATTGTGTTCTTTTTCTGTTCATCAATTTTTGAGGATGATGATTGCTCAGATGAGCTTGATTCTGATGGGGCTGTTTTTTGGGTTGTTGCGCAGCCAGCAAAAAGAAACAAAAGGGCTGGCACCAAGCCAAATTTAAACCGTGCAAGTGATATCATAAGATGTTTGATGTATGTTTGATTAAAATGTTTGAGAATATACTTAATGTGATGGAAATCACACGAGTATTATTGAATATTTACATATCAATGATTTGACGTAAAACAACCGTCTTCTGTTTCATACAGGTTAATATTTTTTTGAATGATTAACCGTCATAACACAAAGTATTGATATGAATAACTGCACTTACAGAGTTAGATAATAGCTCAGAGTCTACGCTCGCCATTGTGATATGTGCATAAAAAAAGCTCGTATACCAATCGGCATACGAGCTTTTATGTAATAGTCTTATGTGAGATTAACTGTTTGCCAGTTTCAAGAGATTTTCAGCATCTTTGATCTCATGCTCTACTTCTGAGCGATTTGAGGAAAAATCCTTTAGTCTTTCTTTGGCATCCGAAAGCTTCTGTTTCGCGGCTTCAACATCAATATTACCGGGTTCTACGGCTCGTTCAGCAAGAAGTGTGACTTCGTTATGATTCATCTCCACGAATCCACCGCTAACCGCGTAGGTTAGCGTGGTGTCGTCCGCTTTTTGGATGTGAACTTTTCCCACATCAAGCGACGATATAATAGGCGCGTGATTATGAAGCATTTGAAAACTGCCCGATGCTCCCGGCACACTCACGCTTACTACATCACCACTGAATCGGGATCCTTCGGGGGTTAAAACCTGGGCTTTGAATGTTTTTTCGTTGGCCATCTGTATGTTACGCTTCCGCTTCTTCAGTTAATCGTTTTCCTTTCTCAATAGCCTGCTCAATGGTTCCCACAAGGTGAAAAGCATTTTCGGGCAGATCATCAAGCTCACCATTCATGATCATCTTGAAGCCTTTGATGGTGTCATCAATTTTTACATATTCACCGGACTGGCCCGTGAACTGCTCAGCTACAAAGAATGGCTGGCTCAGGAAACGCTGAACACGACGTGCCCGCGAAACCACAAGCTTATCTTCGTCAGACAGTTCATCCATACCGAGAATAGCAATAATATCCTGCAGATCTTTGTACTTCTGCAGAAGCTCTTTCACTTCCTGGGCCGTATCATAGTGCTCATCGCCTACAACTTTCGGATCATTAATACGTGAAGATGAGTCAAGCGGATCTACAGCCGGATAAATACCGATTTGCGTAAGTGCACGGCTCAATACAGTAGTTGCATCAAGGTGAGAGAATGTAGTTGCAGGAGCAGGGTCAGTCAAGTCATCAGCTGGCACATAAATAGCCTGTACCGACGTAATGGATCCATCTTTGGTTGATGTAATTCGTTCCTGAAGATCCCCCATTTCAGTAGCAAGTGTCGGCTGATAACCTACAGCAGACGGCATACGTCCGAGGAGTGCTGATACTTCGGAGCCGGCCTGGGTAAATCGGAAAATGTTGTCAATAAAAAGAAGAATATCTGGTGATACTTCATCGCGGAAGTATTCTGCAACGGTCAACCCGGACAGCGCTACCCTCGCACGTGCTCCAGGTGGCTCATTCATTTGACCAAATACAAGCGTTGCCTGTGACTCTTTCAGTACATTTTCATCAACCTTCGAAAGATCCCACTCACCGGCTTCCATGGCTTCTTTGAACTCGTCTCCATAGTTGATTACACCCGATTCAATAAATTCTCTAAGCAGGTCATTTCCTTCACGGGTACGTTCTCCAACGCCTGCAAATACAGACAGACCACCATGCTGTTTTGCAATATTGTTGATCAGCTCCTGAATGAGAACCGTTTTACCCACTCCGGCACCACCAAATAATCCAATCTTACCACCTTTTGCATAAGGGCACAGCAGATCAATAACTTTAATACCTGTTTCCAGTATTTCTGAACTGGTTGCCAGGTCTTCAAATTTAGGTGCGTCCCTGTGGATGGAATATCTCTCTTTGCCCTCGGGCTGTTTGATACCGTCAATGGCATCCCCAACAACATTAAATAAGCGGCCCCGGATATCTTCACCAACAGGCATTGAGATGGGGCTGCCGGAATCCACTACCTCGGTCTGGCGTACCAGGCCGTCCGTAGAATCCATTGCGATGGTACGAACCCGATTTTCTCCAAGGTGCTGCGCAACTTCAAGATAGAGTCGTGATCCGTCTTCACGGTCGATATACAGTGCGTTTAAAATTCTGGGAAGCTGATCTTTCTCAAAATCAACATCAACTACAGGTCCAATTATTTGGGCTATTTTTCCTTTATTCATTCGATTATTTCAGAAGCTTTAATTAAGACGTTTAGAGTAAAGGGCTACTTTAAAGTTTTTCTATTTATTGAAAGCTTCAAAAGTTAGGCACTTCCTGTTCAAAAATCAACGAAGTTATCTCTATTTATGGCCTTTTATAATCTTTAGCCTGAGCCCTGTATCATTCTTACTGAGCATTTTGTTTGATATACCGTTCTGGCCAAAAGTGCCGACAATCATTTAATATTTCCCCCCTTACTAATCCAATCCAGGAATCTCATTGATACACAACAGATCAACCGATATAGCTCTGCCAAATAATTTTGATTTTTCTGAAGAAGTGAGAGCTTTTCAGGTTAGCAAAAGGCGCATCAATATCTTATCTTTAGTGCTAGAAATTTTTTTGATTTTTGACATCGGTAGTATATCCGACCCCGCTAAACCGAACCTTTTAAACGAGTATACTTTTGGAAACTGAACTCACTGCACGATCCGTCAGCGTAGATTTATTAGTTGAATTTGATGAACATCAAAGCATCTCCTATGCCGAAGCCAACGAATTAGAGCCCAGAGAACGGGGTCAGGTTCGTGAGTACGTCCAGAATATACTGCGTAAAAGAAGCTATCTCGATTTTGTACTGGGGGAATTCTCCAGTATTGGTATGGATGAAATGAAGCCGGGCCTAAAAAACATCCTGCGCCTTGGGCTTTACGATATGTTATTTATGGACGGCACGCCTGACTATGCCGCAATTAACGAAGCGGTTGATATTGCCAAACTACGGCTCGGGTCGCGTTCCGGAGATCTTGTTAACGCAATTCTTCGCAACATTCAACGCGACATGCCCGACCTTCCAAAACCATCTTATGAAGATCGCACAAAACTCATAGCCACGACTTTTTCCCATCCTGAATGGATGGTAAAACGATGGGTAAATCGTATGGGTGAGCGAGAAGCATTTCAGCTTATGCAGGCTAACAATAAACGACCTGACCATTATGTAAGGGTCAATACCCTGCGAACGAAATCAAAAAACTTTAAGCTCCGGATGGAAAAAGCAGGTATTGAATTCACCGAAAGTGAGTGGCTGCCAGGCTATTTCAAAGTTGACAGCGTTCAGCCGTTTATTGCCAAAGAGTGGCTTGCAAAAGGATTTTGCCAGATCCAGGATATTGCAGCTGGGTTTGCACCGACCATTCTTGAGCCCCTGCCGGGTGAAGAGATTTATGATCTTTGTGCTGCTCCCGGCACGAAAAGTATTGTTATGGCTGATATGATGAATGGTGAGGGATCGATCACGGCTGTAGACATCAATCCGGACAGGTTGGAACTTCTTGCCCAGAGCGCCATGAATTTTACCGCTGAAAACATAAAGATCAGGCGTGCGGATGTACGGGATCTTGATCTGAAACTGGCTGACGGTGTACTGCTGGATGCTCCCTGCACCGGAACAGGTGTGCTGAGCAAACGTGCTGATCTACGCTGGAAACGTACTCCGGAAGAACTTGAAAATTCAGTGAAGCTACAGGCCGAACTTCTTGACGAAGCAGCCAACCATGTAAAACGCGGCGGACGCCTTGTGTACAGTACGTGTTCTATAGAACCAGAAGAAAACTGGGAGCAAATTCAGAATTTCCTGAATAATTACGACAACTTTGAGCTTGAAAAACTAGACGAATTCCTGCCTGAAGAGGTATTGGTGGAAGATGGATACGCTTATCAAACACTTCCCCACAAGCACAATTGCGACGGCCACTTTGGTGTACGGCTGAATCGTGTGAAATAATCACCGGTTCTCTGCTTACCCGTGGCTCCACCTATTTTCTGCTTCTAAGCTAAAAGAATTGACACCAATTTTTTGATGAAAGAAAAACAGCTGAACGACGAGATACCCAAGCAATATAATCCTGCTGAAACTGAAGACAAATGGTATGCATATTGGGAAGAGAACCAGTATTTCCATTCAGAACCAGATGACCGGGATCCCTTTGCGGTTGTAATCCCCCCTCCCAATGTTACCGGCGTGCTCCATATGGGGCACATGCTCAATAACACAATTCAGGATGTGTTGGTACGGCGGGCACGAATGCAGGGAAAAAATGCATGCTGGGTTCCTGGCACTGATCATGCGTCTATTGCCACAGAAGCTAAGGTTGTACAAAAGCTCCGCAAGAAAGGAGTAAAGAAAAGTGATCTCTCACGTGATGAGTTTATGGATCACGCCTGGGACTGGACAAACGAGCACGGTGGCATCATTCTGCAACAACTCCGGACACTCGGTGCATCATGCGACTGGAAGCGTACACGCTTCACTCTTGAAGAAGATCTTTATGAGGCTGTTATCGATTGTTTTATAAAGCTGTATGACGATGGCAATATCTATCGCGGTAAGCGAATGATCAACTGGGATCCCGCCGCTCAAACGGCCCTGAGTGATGAAGAGGTCATTCATAAGGAAGTTCAGTCTAAACTTTATCACGTACGCTACCCAATTAAGGACAGTGAAGAATTTGTAACTATCGCGACGACCCGTCCGGAAACAATCCTTGCCGATACTGCCGTTTGTGTCCACCCGGATGATGAGCGCTATGCCCATCTGATTGGCAAGAAAGCGATCATCCCGATGGTAGAACGCGAAGTTGAAATTATTGCAGATGACTATGTAGATCCAGAGTACGGAACCGGCTGCCTTAAAATCACGCCGGCTCACGATACTAATGATTACGAGCTTGGCCAGAAACACGGACTTGAAATCATAGATATGTTAAATTCCGACGGGACTGTTTCTGAAGAAGGACAGTTTTATGTTGGTAAGGATAGGTTTGAAGCCCGTAAACTGATCATCAAGGATTTAAAAGAACAGGATCTGCTGGTTGATATCGAAGAGATGCCAAACAAAGTTGGATACTCTGAGCGGACGGACGCTGTGATTGAGCCCCGACTATCTCTGCAGTGGTTCTGTAAAATGGATGAGCTCAGCAAACCTGCACTTGAAAATGTCATGAACGATGAGATTCAATTTCATCCTGCAAAGTTCAAAAACAGCTATGCTCACTGGATGGAAAATATCCGTGACTGGTGCATTTCCCGCCAGCTTTGGTGGGGACACAGAATTCCTGCCTGGTACTTTGGTGAAGAAGCAGATGAGTATGTAATAGCACGAACCGAAGATGAGGCTATTGAGAAAGCACGTGAAAAATCCGGTAACAGTTCGTTAAATAGTGCCGATCTTCACCAAGACGAAGATGTGCTCGATACATGGTTCAGCTCATGGCTTTGGCCGATTTCTGTATTTGATGGCGTCCGACATCCGGATAATGAAGAAATCAACTACTACTATCCTACCAAAGATCTTGTAACAGCTCCGGAAATCATGTTCTTCTGGGTGGCGCGCATGATTATGGCGGGTTACTACTTTAGGGATGAAAAACCTTTCAGCAACGTTTACTTCCATGGAATTGTACGCGATGAACAACGCCGTAAGATGTCCAAATCGCTTGGGAACTCACCTGATCCCCTTGAACTGATTAAAAAGTATGGAGCTGACGGAACACGCGTGGGCATGCTGTTTGCCTCCCCTGCAGGCAATGATCTCTTGTTTGACGAAAACCTTTGTGAGCAGGGACGAAATTTCAGCAACAAAATCTGGAATGCCTTCCGTTTTCTGATGATGAACAAGCAGGACGGAACAGACTATACTCCTACCACTGAGATAGATCCTAAAAATCTGGCTGACCGCTGGATGATGTCCCGCATCAAACAGACGCTTACAGATGTTGAACAGGATTTTGACAATTACCGGCTTAATGAAGCACTTAAAAAAATCTATTCACTGGTGTGGGATGATTTTTGTGACTGGTACATTGAAGTAAGCAAAGCCGATACACCCGGCGAACCGATGCCGGCAGAAAATCTAGAACGGGCCCTTGGTCTCTTCGAGCTATTGATGAAAATGCTACATCCCTTTATGCCCTTTCTCACCGAAGAGATCTGGCAGCGGATCCAGTTGCGATCTCCTGAAGAAGCCCTAACCATTAGCGCATGGCCTGAATTAGACAGTGATGCTGATGAAGATGCGATTGATCTGTTTTCACTCATTCAGGAGCAAGTATCAGCTATCCGGAATATTCAATCCGAAATGGGACTTTCCCCAAAAGCTGACCTCAGCCTTCATATTAAAACAACATCACAAGATCAGGCTGACAAACTACAAGACCAATCATGGATCTTTTCAAAGTTTCTGTCAGTCGATTCACTTGAGTTCAACCCCGATCTTACCAAACCTAAAGCATCGGCTTCCGCACTTGTAAAAGGAACGGAGATATTTGTACCACTTGAAGGGCTCATAGATCTGGACAAAGAACGAGAGCGAATTCAAAACGAAATCAAAAAGACAGAAGGTTTTTTGAAAAGTGTTGAAGGCAAGCTCAGTAACCAGAAATTCGTTGAAAATGCCCCTGATGATGTTGTGGAAAAAGAGCGTCAGAAAAAAGCTGATGCCAAATCTGACATCGAAAAGTTGAAACAGACGCTTGAGAATCTGGGGTAAACCAGCTTTAACTTACATTTCAACCCTCTGAGTGTTTGAAACTCTTGGGGGGTTTTTCTTTTTGCCTCACTTCCCAAAAAATCGCAACAATTCTCCCTTACCTTACGATATACAATAATGTCTGTTTTTCACTATTATCGTTTACTGTCTTTGTATTAATCACCAACTGGTATTTCTCATGAAAAAACTACTCATAATTTTCATACTCACCTTAGGAGCTGACCAGGTAATTGCCCAAATCAACGCCAAATTGATGAGGGATATGGATGTATCTGAATCTCACATTGCATTCGTTTACGGCGGTGACATTTGGCTTGTCGACAAAGACGGCGGCACTGCAAATCAGCTCACGCGATCTCAGGGCGTAGAATCCTGGCCTAAATTCTCTCCCGATGGCGAGCATATTGCCTATTCAGCATACTATAACGGAAATGAAGATATCTATGTCGTTCCGGTGACGGGCGGTGTTCCGGAGCGTGTGACGTATGCTTCTTTCTCCGACAGAATGGTAGAATGGCACCCAGATGGTGAGCATCTTCTTTTTGCATCCCGCCGGTTAATGGGGCAGCGGTCCGCAAACCAGCTCTTTCTTGTTTCCAGAGACGGCGGGCTTCCCGAGCCTCTTCCTCTCCCCTATGGCGAAATCGCGAGCTATTCACCTGACGGAAGTCAGCTTGCTTACATAACAAAAATCACGGAAAACTATCCATTTAAACGATACAAAGGCGGTCTTGCGTCAGACATTTTGCTGTATGATGTGGATGATGAAGAGGTTGTCAAGATTACGGACAATGAGTATAACGATGGGAAACCAGCATGGGCCGGCGATAAGATTTATTTCCTATCAGACCAGGGTCCCGATTTCCGCCTGAATATCTGGGAGTACGATACAAATACGGATCAGACGTCTCAGATTACATCCTACGATGAGTTTGATATTTCATTCCTTTCTGCCGGACCCGAAGATCTCGTATTTGAAATGGGCGGAGGACTGTATTTGATGGATCTGGATACACAAGAGATCTCCGAGGTTAACGTTGATGTGGTTAGCGACCTTGCTCTTGAAATTCCCCGTCGCGAAGATGTGAGCGGAAATATCTCTAACATGACCTCATCCCCCGGCAGCAAACGCGTGGTGTTTGAAGCTCGTGGCGAGCTGTTCAATGTGCCCGTAAATGATGGGTATTCTGAAAACATGACGCGATCAAGTGGAGCATTTGACCGTCACCCGGCATGGTCTCCTGATGGGCAATATGTTGCCTACTGGAGCGACCAAAACGGTGAATACAATATCTACCTCAGGAGTATGAGTGGCGATGCTGATGTTACACAGCTCACGGACCGGGAAAAAGGATATGGTTACAAACTGTATTGGTCTCCAAATAGCGAGCACATAGCTTTTATTGATGAAACAAATACGATTTACACAGTTGATATCGAAAACGGAGACATTACTGAAGCCGGACACACAAACTGGAACGTCGGCCACGGCGGACGTGATGGATATCCAATGGCATGGTCACCCGATTCACGCTGGCTGACCTTCACGCGCGGTCTTGAAAATGCTCAGTATGCGGTGATGCTTTACGACAGTGATAATGAAGAACTCCATCAGGCAACAAGCGGCTACTACAGCGATTCAAATCCGGTATTTAGTAAAGACGGCCAGTATCTGATCTATGCAACCAACAGAGAGTTCGATTCAGTTTACTCCGATATGGATAATACCTGGGTATATCCAAACTCAACTCAGCTTGTAGCGGTGAGTCTCACAGATGACATTCCATCTCTCCTTCCCGTTAAAAATGATAGCGTTGAGATGAAATCGCCAGATGAAGAATCGGATTCAGAGAGTGAAGATTCATCAAGTGAAGAAAACGAAGAGTCCGAATCCGA
>CAZVEP010000012.1:39519-46961 GCA_964625635.1 uncultured Rhodohalobacter sp. | reverse complement strand
TTTTCACTTTTCACTTTTCACTTTTCACTTTTCACTTCTACCCATCACAACAACCGCTTTCTTTTATTCAGATAGGCCAAAAGCGCAAGATCCAGTGATTTCTGGGTGTCGATCTCTTCAAAATCCACCATCGCATCGCTGCAGGCGATCTTGAATTTGTGAGTGTACTCTTTCACTTTGGCCATGTAATCTTCTTTTACCTGGCTGGGGATAACCTCAATTTCTGACCCTGTTTCCATATCTTCAAACAGGAATTTACCATCACGAAAATCGAGCTCTCTCTCACTTTGATGTTCCAGCACATTGAAAAGAAGTACCTCATGCTTCTGATGGCGAAGGTGACGCAGCGCGGAAATAAGCGCGTCGTGGCCGTCCACATTTTCGAAAAGATCCGTTAAGATAACGACCAGACTTCTTCGATTAAGTTTTTCCGCCAGCGAGTGAAGTGCATCGGCTGAAGCAGATGATCGTTTCTCTTTTGCACGCTTTTCTTCCTGGGCAAGTTCCTCCTCCAGGTGTTGGTAAATTAGCCTGAGATGACTTCGGGTTGATTTTTCCGGCAGACTTAACCGAATGGTCTCATCAAAAAGAGTCAGGCCGGTGGCATCGCGCTGGCGATTCATCATATAGGCCAGGGCTGATGCAAAGTGAATTGCATATCTTAGTTTGCTCCAATCGGCAAAATGACGGAAATACATCGAGCTGCTTACATCCAGTGCTATATGAGCACGCAGATTGGTTTCTGCCTCATATTGCTTTACATAAAAACGCTCCGATTTTCCGTATACCTTCCAGTCGATATGCTTGAAGTCGTCTCCCTGGTTATAAGGACGATGTTCAGCAAATTCGACACTGAATCCGCGGTAGGGACTACGGTGAAGCCCTGACACAAACCCCTCAACTATTTTTCGGGCTTTTAGCTCAAGAGGAGCGAGCTGATTTAAAAGTGTGTGATCTAAAATCATAAGGGAACCTAGCGGTTTATTGCCGCATCAACAAGATGAAAAGTTTCCAACGAACTAATTTGTTACATCATTACATTATATTTACTCTTACATTCTGTGCCTGCGATATTCAAGTCACAGTTATAATTAAGAGTTAAAAAAATAATCCAGCAACAGTATGTCTACCGTAATTACTTCCGTTGATCAACTCAATTTTAAGCGCTCAGACCTCCGGACGATGCCGGCACCGTCGAAAGTATTGATGGTTGAGCCTAATCATTATGATGTGGAGTATGTCATTAATCCCTACATGAAAAACCAGATTGGTGAAGTAGACAAGATACAGGCGCTGAACGAGTGGGAGCATCTGCGCGACGGATTTGAAGAACTTGGATTTAAGGTTGATGTGCTGGATGGCGAACCCGGATTACCGGATATGGTTTTTTGTGCCAATCAAAGTCTGCCATTTATCGGCAGAGACGGTGAGAAACAAGTGCTGATGTCTGTCATGAAAGCGGATGAGCGCCAGGGAGAAGTTCCCTTTATTGAATCGTACTATCGCAAAGAGAACTATACGGTCAACCATATCAAAGGAGATACGGTAAAGTCGTTTGAAGGAATGGGCGATGCACTCTGGCATTTCAAACGGGGCTTAATCTGGGGCGCCTACGGTTTCCGAAGCTCATTGGAAGTGTACGATCAGATTTCAGATCTTTTCGATGTTCCTGTGATTGCATTGGAACTGCAGCAGGAAGAATTTTATCATCTCGATACCTGTATGTGCGTGCTCAATGAAGATTCAGTACTCGTATATAGCGACGCCTTTTCTGCTGAAGGGATGAAGCTTATCCGAAGCATGTTTGATAATGTCATAGAAGCATCGGCATATGAAGCGGAAAAACTATTTGCCGTGAATGCAGTGTCACCCGATGGAAAAAATGTACTAATCCAGCAGGGATGTACGGATGTGAATCAAAAATTGCGGGATGCAGGATTTTATGTCCACGAATATAGTACTTATGAATTTCTGAAGAGCGGCGGCAGCGTATTCTGCATGAAGATGATGCTTTGGTGACTCGTTAATTGGAAATTAGAAAATTAGGGAATTCGTACTTCCAAGGAAGATATTCTGATTCTGAAACCCACTAATAAACCATTCAACTAATTTCCGAATAACCAATTACTGATTACTAATCCTGTACCGAATAATATCCTCCAGGGGGACATCCTCTACTTGTTCGGCCTGAAGTTCTTCAATAAGTGATGTGGTAACGCCAATATTCTGCATTCGTATGAGTTGATCTTTGGTGACATCTCTATATCCCAGGTCATGAACATTGCTTGTATAAAAAGCAGTGACACCAGCATCTCTGAGCTGTACAAGGTCTTCAACTGTTAAATCGTAGCCAAGCTCAATCATCATGGCTGTAAAAGCAGATGATACGTCAGCCCTGGCAAGTCGTCTTGCATCATCCAGAGTCAAACCATCATAACCCAGCGACCGAATATTTGAAATATAGGTTGCAGTAACGCCGTCTTCCCGAAGAGAACGAAGATCATCGTCAGTAAGATCAACGTAGCCCATTTCAATCATTCTGGCATTCATTCGATCTAACAGATCCTGGCTGGGTGCGGTAGTGACGCTGGTAACAGATTCTACGAAATCAACCGGGCCGGAGCTTGAGAAAAAGCCGGTACCCGTTACAAATGAAAAGCCGAGAAAGAGAATAATGACTGCAATGATGATTCGACCGACCTGATTTCTGGATTCGTTATCCTCAGATGAAGAAGACCGCGATCTATCGACCATTTTCTCAATATAGGAATCCAGCGGATCTTGTCCGGAATTTTCTGATTGCCTTGGGTGGCGCTGAGTTTTTCTATTCATAAAAGTAAAATTTACAGATGGACTGACTTTTAATGGTACGAAGAATTTTATGAATTGTTTTCACTATTGTAAAATGGAATGATTAGCATTATCACTATCTTCTCCTGTCTGGCAATATTCATCATCTTTTTAGTACATATTATGAGCATGACCTCTAAGAAAACTCAATTTATTTTACTGTTTGCTTTATTATTTGTCGCAGCCTGTGGCCATCAGACAGATCCCAATAGTTCTGAAACAAGGTCTTTTGAAAGTCAGCTGATAAAAGACGTGAAATATTTGTCATCTGATCAGCTGGGTGGAAGAGAGACCGGGTCACCTGGAAATGACATGGCCCAGCGTTACATTGAACAGCGATTTGATTCTCTCGGAATAGAGATGTTTGGCAACAGCTATCGGCAGCCATTTGATCAGGTAATTACAGCCGTAGAAGGTACAGCTGATACTGTGGAGGCGATAAACGTAATTGGATACGTTAAGGGAGAACGTTACCCTGATGACTATATCGCGATAACAGCACACTATGATCATCTTGGGCAGGATGGAGACACCATTTATAATGGAGCTGATGATAACGCATCGGGAACAGGTGGTCTGATGGCGGCAGCTGAATATTTTTCAGAAAACAGGCCCGATCACAGTATAATTTTTATTGGCTTCGACGCGGAAGAAAAAGGGCTTGCAGGCGCACGGTATTTTGTGAATAATCCCGTTGTGTCAAAGGATCAGATTTTGATAAATATCAATATGGATATGATCAGCACTAATTTTGAGAATGAACTTTATGCGGTAGGAACCTATCACTATCCGTTTCTGAAACCTTACATTCAGGATTACACATCTGACGCCCCGGTGAATGTTCTTTTTGGATACGATTCAAATGACTGGGATCAAGACTGGACGCTGTCATCAGATCATGGCCCGTTTCATCAGGAAGGTATTCCATTTATTTATTTCGGCGTTGAAGACCATCCTCACTATCATGCACCAACCGATGTGTTTGAGAATATCAATCCTGAGTTTTACGTAAAAGCGGTTGAGACAATTATAGATGTGATCGCACAACTAGACCGTGATTTAGATGAGATAGAGGAGATCTCGGGTCAGGAAAGATGAATCTTATCGGTCAGCGCAAATATTATGAATCAGTTTACTTTCGCAGATCTACTTAATAGGCAGTGAAACCGTAAAATGTGCACCGCCACCTTTAACGTTTTCAGCAGTGATAGTACCATTATGCTGCTCTATAATATCCCTGGAAATAGAGAGGCCGATACCAAGCCCAAATTTCACATCAGATGTTTTCGTTGAAAAATTGGACTCGAATATTTTTGGTAAATGCTTTTCTTTGATACCGGGCCCTGTATCTTCAAACGTGACAATGATCTGATCATCTTCCTGAAAGCAGTGTATAGACAGAGAGCCGTTTTTGCCCATTGCATCTGCTGCATTCAAAATTATGTTGGTCCACACTTGGTTTAGCGCAGCAGCGTTTGCCTGAATTAAAGGAATATCTTCCAGCTCGATGTTGATATCATAGTACTTGATTCGATTACTTGTAAGCTGCAGCGTATCATGGATACCCTCCCGGATATCAATCATCTCCCACTCCTGATCAGAATCACTTCTGCTATAGCTCTTCAGGCTTTGTACCATTCCTGAGATGCGATTGCCTGCCGACTCAATATTCTGAACCATCTTTCCCATTTCGAAATAGTTCAGGTAATAAATGAGGTCGTCGCTGTCATTTATATTTCTTTCTTTAAGTATTTTAATCAGAGATTCAGGAAACTGAGCCATCAACCGGATATGAGGCTTTCTAACATCAGGAAAGATTTTTTGCAATTCAGATGATCGATTTCGGATCGATTTAGTGTCAGGATAGCCAGCTCGTTTTCCCGACTCATAGAATACCTGGGCATCATTAAGGTTTTTGCCGGTCACGTCAGATTTTTTAATCAGCCCGGATATTTTCTTTTCCAGTGTTTCTGTGGATCGAAGAAGCGAAGCGGCAGGATTATTAACCTCGTGAGCGAACCCCGCCACAAGCTGCCCCAGTGTTGCCATTTTCTCCTGGTAAATCAGTTGTTCCTGAATTTTTTGAAGATCGTCATAGGCTCTCTTTAGTTCATTCCTTTCTTTTTGAAGTCGCTGATTAACCGTGTCCAGTTCTATTTGAAGGCTTATGGTTTCCCGAAAACGGTCAAGCAAATTGGCCAGCAAAAGCTCGTCAAAATAGTCTTGCAGCCTTGGCAAGCTGGCAATGAGTTCATTGAGTTCAGTTTCAGGTATCTGCAGAATAGTACAAGGGGTAACCGTAATGGCCGTAGTAAGAGAGGGCTTACCGGTTGTATATGCCGTAATGCCGATTATAGAGCCGGGCTGCAGGTTTAGTACCGGGAAATTTATATCCGAGTCCGGTTTCTTTTTGTAGAGTTCTGCCTCTCCCTCAAGCAGTATATAAATATCTTCCAGCTCATCACCTTCATGGAAAAGCTCCTCATCCTTTTCCGTTTTGACCAAAAAACGTTCAGAGCTACCAATCTTATCCAATATTCCCTGAATGAGTTTAGTGACCAGTGTTCGGTCTTCCAGCCATTGTGTTCCGAATTTGAATTTCATGGATTAGTTGTCTGTGATGCTTTTACCCTTTCGTATGAAGTCAGCAATCCGCTCGCCGTCGAGCACGCTCATAAACTCCATAGGGTTCTCTGTCTGTTCAAGCACGTAATCAGTGAGAAGCTTTCGTGCTGTACCTACAAGTTCAGCTTTTTCCCATGGTTTGGCAATGTAGTGGCTTAGATTTGCTTCGTTTACAGCCCTTACCGTTTCATCTAGACCGGCCTGACCCGTAATCAAAACTTTACGTGTGCGTTCAGTTGAAGGATCATGCTGCATTTCAACCAGAAGCTCTACTCCATTTTCTCCCGGCAGCACGTGATCACACAAGATAAGACCAATCTCATGGCCATCATCTGTTATGGCCGAAATCAGCTCACGGGCTTCTTCAGCAGAGTCTGCCATTTCGATGAAAAAGCTATCCTCAAACTCTTCCAAATCTCTTACAATGGCATCCAGGACTTCAGGTTCGTCCTCAACTACAAATATGTAAATACGATGTTTCATAGTCTTGTTGGTTTAAATGATGTTTGGCCAATAAAAAACAGATAGCAGCAAAACGAGTACGAGTCCAATGATTCCGATGATTGTACCTGAAAGCAACATGTGTTTTGTTTTGAGCACGCCCGTACTTTCGGCGATGGCGTTCGGCGGCGTTGAAATAGGGAGAATCATTGCAAAACTGGCGGAAAGTGCTATCACTAATCCCACTAATAACATCCCAAACGTACCCTCGAGTGCTCCTGAGGTTACAAGCGTAAGCGCCAGCGGAATGAGGAGGGAAGCTGTAACTGTATTCGATAAAAAGTTCGACATGATTAGCGTAACGGCTCCGAAAACAACCAGGACCATTATTGATGACAGGTCGCCCCAGGCAATTCCGCCTACAAGCCAGCTTGCCAGCCCGGTGTTCTCCATGGAAATACCCAGCGCGATACCGCCTGCAATCAGCCACAATACTTCCCATGGCAGCTTTCTTATGTCTTGTTTGCTGAAGGCTGATGAGAGCGTGAGTACCACAACAGGGAAAAGTGCAACTATACTGCTTTTTATGCCGTGAATTCCCTCGGTAACCCAAAGCAGAACCGTGGTGCCAAACGTAAAATAGAGAAGTATGGCGTGGCCGGACGTCTGCAGTTTGGTATCAAGGTCGAGTGACACCTGGTTGGTGGCGGGCGGATGAAGTCGGAGGAGTACCTGCCAGGCAACAAGCAGCATAATGACAGCTAATGGAAGTGCGTACATCATCCAGCTTCCAAAAGCGACCGTTAGGCCCTGCTGGTTTAGTGCAGCAATAACAACGGCATTTGGAGGGGTTCCGATTGGCGTAGCTATACCACCAATGTTTGCCGCAAATGGTATGCAAAGCGCAATGCCAATACGTGCCGGGTCACCCGATTCCATTTTGGCGATGATCGGGATGATTACTGTGATCATCATAGCAGTAGTGGCCGTATTGCTCATAAAGGCCGAAAGAACCGCTGTAACAGCCATCAAGCCAAGCATAATAGTTGAGGTGCGATTACCAAAGGGTGCCAATAAGATTCGCGTCAGGTTTTTATCAAAATCATATTTGACGGAAGCATCAGCCAGTACAAAACCTCCTAAGAAAAGAATAATGATAGGGTTGGCAAGTGTACCAATGAACTGAGTGTAGGATTGAGGCTCGTACCCTGCTAAACCTGAGTAATCTATAATACCCTCTGTACTCAGAAGCAGAATTTGTGAAAAAATCACCAGTATAGATGTAGAGTAGATGGGAATGGTTTCAAACATCCAGAATACCGCTGCAAGAAGAAAAATACTCATTGCAAAATGCCCGGCCAGCGATAGCCCCTGGAAATCAAGCAGAATTGGGATGATAAATCCGATGACACCTAATATTAAGCCAACACGTTGTGTTTTTGTCATTTTGAATTACTCTTTTCCAAAATCATCACTCTCTGTAGTAAAATAAGTACCAATTCTAATTGTCTTGAAAATGTATGATG
>CAZVEP010000012.1:0-39419 GCA_964625635.1 uncultured Rhodohalobacter sp. | reverse complement strand
CTGGACGAGGAGATTGGCCGTTTGCTGGATACTTACGAAACCGGCCGCCTGGTAAAAGACGGGGTGAAAACGGTGTTCATTGGCCGGCCGAATGCCGGTAAGTCGACGCTGCTGAATACGCTGGTGGGCAGTGAGCGTGCCATTGTCACGGAGATTGCCGGAACCACGCGTGATACCATTGATGCGGACTGGAGTTATGACGGGCTGCTGTTTAAGTTAATTGATACGGCAGGGCTTCGCGAAACCGAAGATGTGATAGAGGCCGAGGGTGTAAGACGATCGCAAAAAGCATTTGAGCAAGCGGATTTGGTGGTCTATCTGAAAGATTTGTCACTGCCACTTGAAGCGGCTGAACGGGAAGAGATTGCGGAGTTTCAAAAACGGGCATCTCAAACCCCGTTTTTATTGGTAGGTACAAAGCTTGATCTCGCCGACACCAAAAAAGAGGAGCGGTTGCATTTCGATCTTAAAATATCTGCAATTGAAGAACAGAATATTGGTGAGCTGAAAAAACTAATGAAGCAACGGGCGCTCGAAAATAAAGATTACGATACATCCAGCCTGCTGGTGACCTCATCGCGCCACCGCGACAGCCTTCAAAAAGCCCGCGAGAATGTCCGACGGGCCATCACCGCACTCAATCAGGGCATGACCGGTGATTTTCTCTCAATTGACCTCCGCGCTGCACTTAAAGACCTCGGAACCATCACGGGAGATATTACGAATGAGGATATCCTTGATTCTATCTTTTCGCGGTTCTGCATCGGGAAATAACCGTACAGCGGGTCGCTGACCCGCTTCCCCTTCATCATCCATATGAGGATTCGTTTGGAACCTAAATACCTCACACCTGAAGCATGAAAAGTGGTTCTTTTAGCAGAACATTGATTTAATTAAGTTATCCTACCAAATTAAAACTGAATCGATCCTCCAATAACTATGAAAATACGGTACATTATTTCAATTGCTTTTCTACTCAGCGGTATGTTAGTCCATACAGCGCTGGCACAGCTCCAAAGCCCGGCTGAATATCTCGGGTATGAACTTGGCGACCGGTACACGCCGCATCACAAAGTGATGGACTACGCCCGGCATGTAGCCGATCACTCGGACCGGGCGATTCTTGAATCATATGGTGAAACATATGAAAACAGGGAGCTGGTTCATCTGGTTGTTACATCACCCGGAAACCAACAGAACCTTGAAGAGATTCGTACCAACAATTTAAAGTTAACCGGTTTAATCGATGGTGAAGCAACCAACCTGCGAAAAGCGATTGTCTGGCTCAGCTACAATATCCATGGAAATGAAACATCAAGCAGTGAAGCGGCAATGAATACGCTTTATCAGCTCACCGATCCCGGTAACAGTGAAGCGGCAGAATGGCTCGATAACACCGTGGTGGTTATCGACCCGATGATTAATCCGGACGGCCGGGAGCGTTATGTGAATTGGTTTAGGGGAATCACGGGCAGTGAGTACGATCCCAAGGTAGAATCCCGTGAGCACGATGAACCATGGCCGGGCGGACGTTCGAATCACTACTATTTTGATTTGAATCGAGACTGGGCCTGGCAAACACAGCAGGAATCTCAGGCACGGGCTGTGATATATAAACAGTGGATGCCACATGTTCATGTCGATTTTCACGAGCAGGGATACAACTCCCCCTACTATTTTGCACCGGCAGCAGAACCTTTTCACGAGGCAATTACTGACTGGCAGCGAGAATTTCAGACAACCATTGGTGAAAATCACACCACTTATTTTGATGAAGAAGGCTGGTTGTATTTTACGAAACAACGGTTTGATCTTTTTTACCCTAGTTACGGCGATACCTGGCCCACGTTTAATGGCGCTATTGGAATGACGTATGAGCAAGCCGGTCACAGTCAGGGCGGTGCAGCCGTTATTACCGCTGATGGTGATACACTAACCCTTAAAGACCGCCTGACACACCACACGGTTACAGGAATTTCCACGGTTGAAGTAACTTCGCAAAATGCGGATCGCGTGATCAGTGAGTTTGAGAATCACTTTGATAATGCTGTCGAGAATCCTGCAGGGCGATACAAGTCGTACGTGGTGGCAGCAAACAATGACCCCGATAAGATCTACAATCTATTGTCATTTCTTGATAATCAGCAGATCCAGTATGGACGCGCAGGGTCCTCGGGCCGGTCGGAAGGCTACAATTATATGACGGGCCAAACAGAGCGTTTTAGCTACGAAGATGATGATATTGTTATCAGCGCCTATCAGCCGAATTCACAGCTTGCAAGAGTCTTTTTTGAACCCGATCCGGCTCTGTCAGATTCTCTGACTTACGATATTACGGCATGGGAGGCACACTACCGTTTTGGTCTTTCAGGATACGCAACCGAGCGGAGAATCGATCCTGAAGTGGAGATTTCTGCGGATGATTTTTGGCGCTCAAACTATACGGGGGTGGAACGGCCTTACGCCTATATTGCTGAGTGGGGATCTATGCATGATGCCCGATTCCTGGCTGAAATCACTCAAATGGGTGTAAGTACTCGATTTAGCACGGTTCCTTTTCAAATGGATGGAAAGGAATACAAGCGGGGTACTCTGGTGATTACCCGTGCGGGTAACAAGTCTATAGGGAGCCGTTTCGACGAGATCGTAAGAAACGCGGCTGATACATATGGCCGGTCATTGCATGGAACTGCCAGCGGTTATGTTCAGGATGGAGCAGATTTTGGTTCGTCTGATGTAGCATTTATTGAGAAACCTGAAATAGCTGTCTTTATGGGGGAAGGAACGAGCTCGCTCGCTGCAGGTGAGGTGTGGCACTTTTTTGATCAGCAACTGAACTATCCTGCGACGCTTTTTCATACGGAGCAGTTTAGCAGTGCAGATCTCAGCGATTATAACACAATCGTTATGCCAAGTGGTAGTTATTCCGGAATGCTTAATGAGAGTGGCCGTTCAAAACTTAGTGACTGGGTCCGTTCAGGAGGCAGATTGATTGCTATTGACAGTGCCGTCTCGCTTCTTTCAGGTATAGATGGTTTCCTGATTTCCAGTAAGACAGAGCCTGATACTGAAGATGAAGCTGCAGACACAGATCTCCGGACATATGATCAGAGAAGCCGGGAATATGCAATGAATTCAACACCAGGATCCATTTTCAAAACCACACTTGATCAATCACATCCGCTGGCCTTTGGCTACGATGCCAATTATTACTCGCTCAAAACAGATGCATCTGCATTTGATTATCTCAGCAGCGGCTGGAATGTGGGTACAATTCTGGAAAATGCCCACATGAGTGGATTTGTTGGCCATAAAGCAGAGAAGAATCTGGAAGGAAGCCTTTCATTTGGCGTACAGTCGGTTGGGTCAGGCGACGTAGTGTATATGGTGGATAATCCGCTGTTCAGAGGTTTCTGGGAGAACGGTAAGCTTCTGATGGTAAATGCGCTCTTTTTTGTAGGGCAGTAGACTGTAAAACACCTTGATTAAACATCATGATTAAATCGGGGTGATTCACAAATCTTAAGTATTAAACCAAGCCGATGATTGTCAAAAACGATCATCGGCTTTTTTGTTTGTACAACATCGATCAGACAGTGTGCTATACTTCGGCCTAACCTAAGAAATATAATTTGAGCAAATTTAGGTCCAGCTAAGTTAGTGAGTAACTATTTTCTTTTTCCACTTCCTAACCTGAGTTCGATTCTGAAATATCAAATAAATACATTGTGTTGTCCAAAAAGGGCGTTTGTTAAGATATTTCATTCTCAATACCGTCATGCCGGACCCCGATCCGGCATCTCCTGCCTTTATAACGATGGGAGATCCCGCATCTCCCGAGGGGATCCCGTTGGGGGAGCGCGGGATGACGCCCTTTTAAACGCCTCAATTAACATATTATGAATCGAACTCAGGTTCCTAGGAAATTTTATATAGTTGAAGAAAAATACCTGCTTATTCAGGGAGAAAAGCCTCTTTTTTGATTTTAAAATTGAACTGAGCTCACAAAAGAATGTCAGCTCCTTCTCCGATTGAAATTTTTGATTTATAAGTTTGAAGCTTTTTGATGATATCCGGGTTGGTAAGGTCAATTGTTTTTCTCTCTTCTGCAGATAGGTATGCGGCCTGCACAAGCTGCGAGATTTCCAGACCGTAATCCCATGTCAGTTTGCCATCTCTGTCATCCTGAAAGGCCTCAACAGCATCCCGCAGTTCAGGAGCGTATCCGTAGAGATCGGCTTCGTTCGGCTGAATAGCAAGCAAACCTTTGGAAGACGTTGATTTCTCAAGCGCTGCCTCGGAGTCGGCAACGGACGCGGCGGCTTCATCGCCAATAAATATCTCAGACGGAGAGATCAGTGTATTGACTTCCATGGCGTATCCAGGTCCTAAGCCGTCCATCGATAGACGCAAACCCTGCTTATCGAACATCCAGGAGTCTGTGAACTGCCCCTTCAGTTTCTGCCCAGTTTCGGGATCTTTAAACGTGACGATTCCGGTTGCAAAATCCTCAGCGGGTGTTTTGGAATAATCGACGCCATAGGTATCGAGCAGCTGCCTGCGATATTTGGGCTGCCCCCATTTTAGCAGGCTCATATCGCACTGCATCGAAACGGGGGAAAGGTAGGATGGAGGCTTTCCGGGTGGTGTGAGCATGTGCCGGCAAACAGCCACACTATGGCAGCCCATGTCTGACATTGCTCCGCCTCCCTGTCGAATAGGGTCCCAGAACCAGGAGCTGTGAGGTCCTGCATGCTCTTCTGTGCTTCTGGCGATCATCAGGCCGCCCATTGATTCCATCTGAGGCCGAAGCTGCTCAAGCGACTTGTTGATGGCATTCATGAAGAGCATATTTTCAAAATATGCCGTCTTCAACCCGCTCTCTTTAGCCAGGTTAACCATTTGGCGCGACTCCTCAACATTCCTGCCAAGCGGCTTTTCACAAATTACGCCTGTAAGAGTAGAGCCGGATGCTATAGCCTCTGCAATCTTTTCCATTGTAGAGACGCGTGCAAAATTGGGCGTGAGAATAGCGACGGCATCAGAGGCATCTATAATCTCTTTAATAGAGTCTGATATAATTGGATCTCCCATATGATTGTTTCTGGCATATGAAGCCAGTTGTTTTGCATCCGAGCGTTCATAAATAGCAGATAGTTCGCAATGTCTGACCTGTATCATTGCTTTGGCAATAAATCGTGCAATAAATCCGGAGCCAATAAAACCGATTTTTAATGGGTTCATATCTAAAAATTTCCTGCGGCAAGGTTTACATAAACTGTTTTGAAGCAGCCACAGCTATTCGGTCGACCCGATTATTAAGTTCATTTGTAGAATGACCTTTTACTTTAATCCAGTCAACTTTGTGGGGTGCCATCACTCTGAGCATTTCTTTCCAAAGATCCTGGTTTTCGACCGGTTTTTTGTTCGATTTTCTCCAACCACGTTTTTGCCAGTTAGTAATCCAGTGTTGGTTAAATGCATTGATGATGAGCGCGCTGTCACTGTGAATTTTCACATGGCATTTCTCTTTAAGTGCTCTAAGGCCTTCAATGATAGCCTTCATCTCCATGCGATTGTTTGTGGTATTAGCTTCGCCGCCATAGAGTTCTTTTTCAGTGCCGTTCCAGATAAGCAACGCTCCCCAACCGCCAGGTCCGGGATTTCCGCTACAGGCTCCATCTGTGTACAAAATAACTTCTTTCATTAATCTGTTTTGTAATATTGTGTGATCGGATCCAGCTGTAGCCGCGTTTCAGAGGCTTTTGAGGCTACAAGCTCCTCCCAGTTCTCGTTGTCTTCGCCGGCATAAATAATCGCTCTTGATGAATTCACCAGCGGAAGGCCGGTGTGTCCCATCAGCATTTTACTGAGTTGGCCGGGATCGCCTCCCTGAGCTCCGATTCCCGGAATTAATAACGGTGAATCTTGAAAAGCATCCAGCACCTGCCGAGCTGTGGCTGTTTTTGTAGCTCCAATAACCATCCCGATTGAAGTTGCTGAAAGTGCCTGTTTTTTCTTTAGATGCTCTGAAATATACCCCCCGAGTGTAAGCCGCCCTTCTACAGGAAGCTCTAAAAAATCAGAAGCTCCTCTGTTCGAGGTCAACGTTAAGACATACACTGCTTTTGAATTGTCATCCAGGTAGGGATCCAGCGTTTCAAGGCCCATGAGCGGATTTAGCGTGATGGCATCTACCTGCATCATATCAAAAAAGGCAGCTTTGTATTTTTCTGCGGTGGTGCCAATGTCACCTCGTTTAGCATCAGCGATGATAATTTTCCCATGAGGGATCACATCGAGAAGGGATTCCAGGACCTTCCAGCCTCCGCTGCCAAGCGCTTCAAAAAAAGCAAGGTTGGGTTTATAGGCCGCGGCTTCAGATTTTGTAGATTCAATGACGCGCCTGCAGAATTCAAACACTAGGTCATGGGGATCGCTGATACGTTGCCGAAGAGGTAGCGGAATTCTTTTGGGATCGGGGTCGAGCCCTACACTAAGCACGGAATTTGACGACTGAATGGATCGTGAGAGTTTTTCTGTAAATGTCATCTTGCCTGATGGGTTACGTTTGTGCCAAAGATAGAAAAACATGGCCACTAATCGGAAAGTAATGTAGCGTAGTTATTCGGTTTCAGATGGTTATTATTTGAGAGGTGATATTATAGTCAGCTCATACTATCTTCCTGCGGTGTATTGAAAGGATTTTTTAAGATAGCAGTTCAGAGTCCGAGAATAAAAATACAGACTGAACATAACAGTACAACAGACAGGTATTATGAATGGGTTGGTTTGAAGAATGGTTCGATAGTCCACTGTATGAAATATTGTATGCGAATAGAAATGAGGAAGAGGCAAAAAGACTGGCAGATCTCATTGAGCATAATATACCGGTGGAAAAGTATCCGGAAGTTGTTGACGTAGGATGTGGAAGAGGGCGCCATTCCATCACGCTGGCTGAACGGGGATACAACGTTACCGGATTTGATCTTTCGCCTAAGGCTATCAAAAAGGCGCGCCGGATTGCTGAGGAACGCGGGCTTGAAAATGTGGAGTTTTTGATTCAGGATATGCGAAAACCACTTAGCTCCCGGTTTGACGCAGCTTTAAACCTTTTTACGACTTTCGGCTATTTTTTGGACGATGATGAAAATGCGCGCGTGCTGAAAAGCGTGAACCGCATGCTGAAGCCGGAGGGTCTGTTTTTGATCGATTATTTGAACGCAGTGAAGGTAAGAAAAGAACTAATTCCAAAAGCGAAGGGGAGTCTTGAGGGAATTGATTATACAGTAGAAAAACATATCGAAAACGGCTGTGTGCACAAAAACATCCGGTTTACGGGAAAAGAAATCGGCCAGCCCAAAGAGTATAATGAACGGGTAAAGCTTTATGGTAAACAATGGTTCGAAGAGAATTTGGGACGTGCGGGATTTACAGTAGAGAATATGTGGGGTGATTACGAGGGAGATATATTTGATGAGTCATCATCGCCCAGACTAATTATTGTTGCTAAAAAAAGAGTGTAACGGACTCAAAATTCGCAAAATAAAGAGTGCTGCGATAGCTGCAATGCTACAGCACAGTTTCCTCAAAAACCTCTTCAGCTCCGTGGGGAGGGTTATCCAGCGTCCATGTTTCAAAATAGAATTTTCTTTCAGACCTCACTCGCTTACCGTTAATACTGAAAAACCTGAACTGATCACCGACAAGAGACTTTAGCGGGTAAAACAGATCAGGGTATATGTTGTTTTTTGAAAACAGGTGGAGGTCAAATCCATCGTGTGCCTGCTCTTTGTAGAGAAGCAGGTCATCTGTTTTTAGAAGCGCTGCAATGGATTCCTTTTTATGTCCTGCATTGCTGTTTGAATCAATGGTAAGTTCGGGAAGATCCCATGTAACAGAATCGAATTTTGAAAGCACGATAGGCTCCCCGATATCGCTCTCGTTTATGGCTTGCTTAAGATCTTTATAGCCTTTCCCGGTAAATAAGCGATAATCGGTCAGGGTATTTTGAAGGTGGGTGATAATATCGTCGTAGGCTGCAAGAGTATTAAGCCCGAACTGTTTCTCATCAAGCCTTGTACCTGTGAAATAAAATTTGGAGTAGGTAAGGTCTGGTTTGAGAAAATCCTCAAGTGAAGACGATACATCCTGAGTGTTTCGGTCGGTGTGTCGCTCTTTCAGCTGATCGAGCCTGAGGTCGTGTTCAAATATGAGTTTGAATATATCCATGAGAAATGGGGCTGTATTATCGAACTATGAAACTCTGTAGTTTGAAACAGGCTGTTAGTTATGATCATTCATAGCCTGTTCAATACCGGCGCGCAGAAATGTAAATACTGCATCGCAGGAATCGTCGAGCGCATGATCAACTTCAGGCCGCTGATCTTTTGAAAATGGGCTGAGTACGTAATCTGCCTGGCGCCCGCGGCTGAAGTCGTCGCCAACACCAATCCGGAGCCGTGGGAATTTACGGGTTTGCATTCGGTCTATGATATCCTGGATGCCGTTATGTCCTCCGGCACTGCCTGAAGGGCGTAAACGAATTTTACCAGGGGGAAGGTTGATGTCATCGTAACAAACGAGACAATCAGACAGAGAATTTCCTGTTATGGCAAGCGCACTGCTAACAGCTCGTCCGCTCCGGTTCATAAGAGTTGTTGGCTTAATAATGTGAACCGGGGATCCTTTAAAAGATCCTTCAGCAATCAAAAAAGGCCCGCCTGCCGTGGAAAAATCCACTGACAATTCGCGAGCCAATTTATCTGCAAGTTCAAACCCAACGTTATGACGGGTTCCGCTATACTCTTCCCCGATGTTACCTAAACCAACGATTAACGCCATGGGAAGCGGGCCAATACCCGGGTTTTATTTTTCTGCCTCGTCGCCTTCTTCGGCACCCTCTTCAGGTTCTTCACCCTCTTCGAGCTCTTCACCTTCTTCAAGTTCAACATCTTCTGCTGCAACTTCTTCTTCCTCAGTTGGGATAGAAGATGTAAACAATGCTTCGGATTTTGGAGGAGCAATCGTAACGATGGTTCTGGAGTCGTCATCAAGAGCAACTGCATCTTCCATGTCGAGATCACCTACGTGAACTGAATCGCCGATTTCAAGGTCGGTAATATCTACTTCAAACTGAGACGGAATACTATCCGGCAAAACCTTGATTGAAACTATGCGCATTGGCTGAAAAACACGGCCACCGCCATCACGAACACCAACAGCTGTTCCGGAAACACGGATAGGTACCTTCAGCGTCACAGGAATATCAGATTCAAGGACATAAAAATCAGCGTGAAGTGCACGGTCGGTAACCGGATGAAAGTCAACATCCTTGAGGAGCGTCCGGTAGTCTTTCCCGTCAACAGTGAGTGTCTGCAGTTTGGTTTCGCTGCGACTTAGTATTTTCTCAAGATCACTTTCACTTATTGAGAAATGGACATTCTCTTTTTGCTTCGGTCCGTACAATACGGCGGGAATACGAAGTTCTTCACGCAGCCTGTCGGACTCTTTTCTGCCTGATTCTCTTTTGGTTCCCTCTAAGGGGTATATTTCTGGTTGCGTCATGGTGTGTTCAGTTATGAATTAATCATCGAAAAGTGCGCTAATCGTATCATTTGTATGGATACGTTCTATTGCTTCTGCAAAAATATTAGCTACACTTAGTACTTTAATTTTCTCTGATGGCTTTCGCAGCGGCACGGTGTCCGTTACGAGAAGTTCATCAATGGGTGAATCTTCTATTCTCTGGTATGCAGGCCCTGATAAAATCGGATGGGTTGATGCTGCCCGAATGCTAAGAGCACCGCGTTCTTTCAAAGCAACAGCGGCATTCGTCAACGTTCCAGCGGTGTCAATCAAATCATCAATGATCAACACGTTTTTAGCTTCAACCTCGCCGATGATATTCATCACCTCGGCGACATTCTGTTTTGGTCTGCGTTTATCAATAAAAGCGAGGCTCGCTCCAAGTCGTTTCGAATAGGAACGGGCCATTTTTATACTGCCTACATCCGGTGCAACAACCACAAGGTTGTCGATCGGGTCTTCTTTTTTATAGTGATCAATAAAAGCCCGGCTTGCATAAAGATGATCAAGCGGGATATCAAAAAAGCCTTGTATCTGCGATGCGTGCAGATCCATGGTTAAAATTCTGTCGGCCCCGGCTTCAACCAGCAGGTTTGCCATTAATTTGGCAGCGATAGAAACCCGGGGTTGATCTTTTCTGTCCTGGCGCGCATATCCAAAATAAGGGATAACAGCCGTAACACGTTTCACGGATGCACGCTTGGCCGCATCCAGCAAAAGCAATAATTCAATAATATTGTCACCGGGCGGGGGTGTGGATTGAATGACAAATACATCCTCTCCCCGGATACTTTGCTCATACTTGGCATAAAGTTCACCATCCGAAAATGATTTGATGGTAACGGCACCCAGCTTCGCACCATAGCTTTCGGCAATGGCACGGGATAATGCAATATTGCTTCTCCCGGCAAATATAGCTAGAGGCGTATCCAATGAACTTAGAATTCAAGTGTGATTAAAAGAAAAAGGATGACCATTCAGGCATCCTTCTTATGTGTTGCCCGGGGAGGATTCGAACCCCCACTGACTGGACCAAAACCAGCTGTCCTGCCATTAGACGACCGGGCATTCTGCTAAAGTTAACAGACACCAAAGATAGAAAGGTAAAATTTTTCAGTCAAGGATTAATTGCTTTTTTAAACACTTCGCATCTGTGGCAGTTTAGTGGGCGGCAGTAACGTTTTAGCTGATGTGCAAGACCGGGCTTTAGTGTTCTGCCCTTAATGTTGAATCCTGAAGTTTCAAATGGCCGGATGACTGAACCGGGTACACCTCCGGATGCATTGAGCCAGCACGAATAAGCATGTGCCTTAACTTTTTTCGCATGTAAGAATTCTCCCAGAAGGTAAACCGAGGGATACAAAATAGTGAATTCCAATATGTTGCTCATTTGCTTACCGGGTTGCAGGCGTTTTGGTATTTGGCCTAAAACAACTTGCCATAGATCATCGCTCGCCGTGAGAAAGGTTTTGAAAGGTATGGAGTGAATAGAGTGGTAAAGAGCAGCAGCCTGCGGAACTCTTTTTGAAGGAAGGCTTGCAGGACGCATACCGGATGCTACCCAGGGTGTTGTGTTTTTTGAAATGTCTTGAAAAGCAATTTCATTGGCTTTGGTAATAAACCTGCTAATGGATGAATCCAGAATGAGTGCCTGAAGCCTCTTATGATACTGTTCCATTTGTACCCGGTTACGGGGAATACCAATCGTACTGAATAAACCCTGAGTTAAAAGACCCAGCCAGGCTTTTGTAAGTGGCTGGTGACCATCGTAGTAGTTCAATAAAAAATTAGTCTTAAATTCAAAATAGTCCCGGTGCGCTTTCTCTATTTGGTGTTCAAATGCTTTTTGGTTTATAAAGCTGATCTGGCCGCTACAAGGAAGACCGGCATTTCGCTGGCGTTCGAATAACCGGGCAAGTGACTTCTGAAGATAGGGTTCGAGTATCAGAAGCGGCGGCGTCGTTCCATCCGGACGATATGCCGGTTGATTATTTTGAATCTCACCGTCAAAAACGACATGAAGGATGACGCTGTTAAAATCGTCTGACTCCTTATGATTGTGCTGAGCCCAGTGACTATTTTTTATATGAATTTCAACGTCACCGAAAAATTTCAGAGAATTTATTCGCAGTTCGGCATCTTTAAAATCCGGACCTGCACCGTTATTAATTGTACCGGGCTTGATTATTTCTACTGAGTCACCGGCTGACGTTCGCAGAGAGGTTGTGTCAAATTCCAGTTCTTTCCATATCCATTGGAGAAGAGTTTCGCGGTATGGGTACCCGCTGTTACTCATTCATTGCAAGATCGAGGCCTAAATCGTCCATTGGGGTTGTGGCATCGAACTCAGGAATTGTGGGAGTAATTTTATATCTGGTAATGTTTTCTGAAGACTCCTTAAAGGATGCAAGATGTTCTTTTAAAGGGCCGGATAATCGGGAAGCTGTATAACCTGCAATAAGACCGGACGCAAATAAGCCGCAGGCTGTCGCTGTTTTATTCAATTTTGTTTTCATTGGAGTTGTTTGTGATGTGGATTTAAAACTCATGATTGATGCTCTTTTGATAAATCTTTTTGGCGGAAGTTCTACAACGTTTAACTGTATAACTTGTTCTATATATCTTAATTATTTAAAAATTATGCAATATGTTTCCTGTCATTTATTTGGTTTAGTCAGGCAGCTTAAGTTTTACCGTTTATTTTTATAGCCGCACATAACAGTAATTCTTGTTTTGAGTAACATTTTCAAACCTTTAATCGGTTAAATTCAGGTTTCTTATAAAATTTAAAAAAGGATAACTTGATACATTTCTCATAAAACAATCTATACCTATGGTTTTACTGGATCATCAGCAGCTGACACGCATCATTAAGCGTATGGCGTTTCAAGTGGTTGAAAAAGCGAAGGGACATCCGGTTGATCTTATCGGCTTAAATGAACGAGGGTTTGCCGTTGCCGAAATGATTAAAAAAGTTATAACCGACGAAGCAGGGGGTGAGGCCCTGCTCCATCAAATGGTGGTAGATCAGAATGAAAACCCGATGGTTCCCGATGTTGAAAATGACGAACTGATTATTGTTGATGACGTAATTTATTCAGGAAGCACTATGTTCAGGGCCCTCACGCATATCCCGGAACTATATAATTATGAGTTTGTTACAGTTGCATCAGTTATTGACAGGGGGCATCGTAAATTGCCCGTAGCCGCAGACATTGTTGGCCTGAAAATACCTACAAAAGTGAATGAACACGTAGATTTTCAATTAAAAAATAATAAACCGCATCAGGTACTGCTAACCAAAAAATAGTAAACACAGTCATGAAAAAATTTGCAGCATTACTACTACTTTTACTTATAACATACACCGGCGCAAGGGCCCAGGAAACAATCGTTGTGCCAGATACTTTAGCAGGCTGGGATTACGGTTGGGTAGCCGGCCTTAATGGCTCCCAGGCCTCTTATTCCAACTGGGCTCAGGGCGGGGTTAATACAATTGCGATAACGGGTAACTCTACATTCAGGACCTACTTCCGTGATGGAAAATTTTCTTATGGCTTCCTTTTAAATACAAGATTCGGTAAAACCAGAATTGATGGCGAAGGCACGCGGAAAACAGACGACCGGCTTTCAATACGAAATAGGTTTTTATATGATCTTGGAAATGAGGATAGCCACTTTTCTATTTATGGTAACCTCAATTTCAGAACCCAGTTTGACCGCGGCTTTGAGTACGGGGAAGACGCCGCAGATCCTGATATTGTAATATCAAACTTCTTTTCTCCTGCATACGTCACAGAAAGTGTAGGTCTGCTTTATCGTCCGACCGAAGATCTTTCATTCGAGGCAGGTCTTGGGCTTCAGCAAACTATTGTCACTGATGACACTGTTTTGACGGGTGCAAGCGCGGATGAGAACAACAGGTATGGTCTGCAGGAGGGTGATAATTTCAGAAATGAGGGCGGTATTAACCTTGGAGCAAGCTACCAGAGAAACATTTCATCAAACATTATCCTTAGCTCGACGGCTGAAACATTCACGAACCTTAATAAGTCAGTAAGTAGTACAGACGTTTTCTTCTCAAACGAATTTATTGGTAATCTTAATAACTTTATCAATACGTCACTTAGGTTCGATATAGCGTACGATGATGATTTCTCAACTGAACTTCAGGTACGGCAGTCAATCACAGTTGGTATTTCATTCATTCTGATTTAAAGGTCTGTAAATTTGAACAGGTACGAAGCATATCTTCCTATTCTGCAAACGTCTCTCAGGGCGCTGGATGACTGGCGCTCTGAATTTGGAGAAGAACAGCTTGTAGGATTTACAGATACGCCTGATATAATTGAGATTGTCAGGGAGCTGCAAAAAAAGTTGGAAGGCAACTACCCGTTTCATCATCCTCAGTATGCGGGGCAAATGCTCAAACCGCCTCATCCGCTCGCGTGGATAGCCTATGCCATGACGATGACGGTAAATCCGAATAACCATGCACTCGACGGTGGCCCCCCTACATCCGAGATGGAGAAAGAAGCTGTTGCAAAGCTGGCTAAGATGGTAGGTTATCAAAATCCGTATCTCGGGCACTTGTCGTCTGGCGGAACGATAGCCAATCTCGAAGCACTTTTTGTGGCCAGGGAAATACATCCGGATAAGGCCATAGCTGCATCATCGAAAGCACACTATACGCACAACAGAATGTGCCGCGTATTGAATACTGAGTTCATAGAGATACCGGACACCAGTGAGGGAGAGACCGATTGGGATTACCTGATGGATCATCTAGATGATATCGGCACCTTGGTGGTTACAATGGGAACCACCGGGCTTGGCGAAGTTGAGCCACTGGCCGATCTGCTGCCCAGCCTGAAAAAACATGGTGTGAGGGTACACGTGGATGGCGCATATGGTGGATTCTTTAAGATTATTGAATCAGAGCTAAACTCTGAGATTCACTGGTCCAAACTCCACGAGGCAGACAGCATTGTCATTGATCCTCACAAACACGGGCTCCAACCCTACGGATGCGGAAGTATAATATTTAAGGATCCGGCTGTGGGTCAGTTTTTTAAACACGATTCGCCCTATACATATTTTACTTCCGACGATCTTCATTTGGGCGAGATTAGTCTGGAATGTTCGCGTGCAGGGGCGTCTGCCGCCGCATTCTGGGCAACCCTCAAGCTCTTTCCTTTGAATGAGCATGGGTTGGGAAAACATTTAAAATCAACAGTTAAAGCCGCAAAATTGATGTACGGGTCATTGTCAGGATCCGACAAATTTGAATGCTTCAACAAACCTGATTTAGATATTTTAGCTTACTTTCCTGTACCCGGTGAAAAATCTATGCGGGCAGTCTCTGAACTTTGCAGTGAACTTTTTGAGGCCGGTGCAGAGGCTGCGCCAGGCGAGGGACTTCACCTAAGTTTATTCAAGGTTAGTGCCGATCAGTTTCAGGCAAAATTTCCAGAATACAAGAAAGATGCTGAGACTGTTACACTGCTGCGCAGCGTGCTGATGAAGCCGGAACATGAGCTCTTTGTAACTAAGCTCATCAAAAGGTTGAATACACTTCTGGATAACCTCTAGAATTGTCTAGCCAGCACTGCTACTTTTTTAAATTGCTTTTTATCACCTGTGGAGCTGTTAAATGCTTCAATGTGAACAATGTAAATGCCTATTCTTCCTGTAACCCCATCATCGTGTCTGCCATCCCAGGTGAGCGATCCTTCAAATCCGGCATGAAGCGAATGAGCCAGTGATCTGACGTGGCGCCCGTAGCGGTCAAAAATGCGCACTCTTAACATGTAATTCGGGTCCTCGAACAGATAGTTGATAAATAATCGATCCTCATGACCATCAGCATCAGGGGAAAAGGGATTGGGTGTAACTTCCAGCGTGTTCATTTCCGTTAATGCTCCAGGTGTTTGGAAAAGTGAGTTCTTGAGTCCGGGTGTGCCACCGGCCGGCACCGTACTTGATCCCCAATTAGACTCGTTAGCTGTTTCACCTTCAGGATTAATACGTTCCAGTGCTATCCCTTTGGTATCGAGGAGATTGGGATTATGCCACTGTTCATTATAGTGCACCTTGTCAATAACCGAGCTGAGACTATCAGCGAGATAAATTTCACGTCCTGAAAGAGGAAGACTGAGCGTGCTTCGACCTATTTGAATGGCATGGGGAGTAATGGCTTTGGAAAGGCTGAAGAAACGCCCGATTCTGCTTGAATCAACGGCGACCGGCTCGTTTTCAGGGTAGATAAGAGCAAACCCAGTGCCCGGGATCCATTTAGACTGGCTTGATATTGGGGTCATAGAACGAATCTCACCATTTTCGTCAGGTATATCGTGCAGGAATATACCTTCCAGTGAAATTGCGAAAGAGCGCCGATTGAATAGCTCCACGTAGTCGGATTGGTTTGGAATCTGATCAAAATCGCTATCGAGCGGATCAAACATGATCTCATTGAAAACCAAGTCGCCCGGCATCATGGGCTGTGCCACGGGTAGCTGCATGTTTGTAGAGATGTTTCCCTGGTAATCCGTAGCTTGATCAACCGCCAGAAGAATTTCACTCCGGAGGCGGGATTCAAAATCTGATGCCTCGATTATTAACTCATTCCTTTTGATGCCGTATACCCTTTTTACCGACACATCTTGACCATTTAGGGTAATGTTCAGTGGATCATCAGAGTTGATGAATTCATTAAAGCGGACAAGAACACTGTTCTTTAAGGGTAACAGTTTTGCAAAGAGTAACTCAGGAGGGAATGTATCAGGTTGAAACCGGGTGTTTATTTCAAGGGGTGTTGATCTGGTGCCTGAATTAGCGGAGGTCCAGTTGCTGGGGTCGGGGGATATCGCATGGGGGTCTTTTCGTTCAAGCGAAATCCCTGCAGTATTGCCGCCCCATTCAGGTTCATATGTGAGGCTGTCGATTGTAAGTTTCTGTTTGTCTTTCAGGATGATAGCGTCACCTGTTGTTCGCAAAGGCACAAATCCCTGAAGTTCAATTGCATTGCCTGTCGCCTCAAAACCTGAAGGCCCGTCTGTCAATAAAAAATATCCGGTGGGTTTAAGGACAGTGCCATTGGGTATTTCAGCAGAGCCACGGTCGGTTATCAGCGACCAACCGCCCAAATTTAATGGAGTATCGGTTGTGTTATAAAGCTCCACGAACTGGATGTCTTCAGGAGGTGCGCGTCTATAGAGAAACTCATTGATAACCACGTCTCTGGCTGTGGCCTCACCGAACCTGTAGGTGGAGATGGATGAGCCAATCGGGAGCTGCCAGCCTTCTTCACTTTTAATTGGGCTCATTGCAATTGTTATCTCTCCGGATGGCAGCTCATCACTGAAGCGTAATTCAACTCGTGACGAGTCGATTTGTATTGTGGAAGGATTAACGGCCTGATTGATCGAGAAATCAGATATGCCTGTCGAGCTTTTATGAACAGGTCTTGTAAAATGAACGTCAATTGTTCGGTTCGACGTAATCTCTGCCTGTACAAGCGAGAAAGGATTTATAAATGAAAATTCCGCTTCAGCGGGTTGCAGGATCTCATTTCCATATATACTCTCAAGGTTTTTAACCTGCACCTTGTAATCCCCATCAGCAATGGCTTCCTGATAGGATAGCAAAACGCTGCCTGGTGAGTTTCCAAGCTCTGTGGAACCGGGTATTCCCAGAGACGGTATGAAAAAGTTATCTGATTCCAGACTTGATTCCTCAACCGGATAGTTGAATTGAAGTTCAATGCTGGTTGCAGTTATCACTCTTGCCCTGGTGAGCTGAAAAGATGCTGAGTTTTGTATCCTGATATTGTCGAAGTAAACGTTGCTGACATTGCCGGACGAATATCTGAGTAAAATGCCGAAATATGATGATAGTGTATAGGTTAGATCGGTGTGCGGGCCTCCATCTATCTCAGGGGGTGAATTAATTCCCGGAGCAATATAGAGGCGCCACTCTCCTTCCAATGATCTGGTAACCCTGATGGAGTAGCCGGTATTTTCTTCAATAATAGTTTCTGATGTGATCAGCTCTGTTTGGTCCCCATCATCAAATCGTACGAGTCTAAACTTGCGTGGGGTTTCGTTATCCCCGGTTCTGAGGGCATATCCGCTCACGTCACTTCCATCAAGATAGTTCAGGTCAGGCTTGTCGGCCATCAGAAAAATAAAAGCGCGATTGAAGTTTGAAGGCAAAAAATCCTGCCTTACATAAAACTCCCACAATCCGGCAGTGACTGAACTTTGAGTATAAATCTGGGTGCGGGAGGGATCCGAATTGGCATTAAGCTGCAGCAATGTGTTCCCATCTGTGTTAGCATCCGGAACCCAGAATTTAAAATCATCTAAATCGCCAGTCCATAATGGGTTATTGGTAAGGTCCCGATCCTCAAACGATTCGAAAAGAACGGTTGTCTGCGATTGGCTTTTTAATGGTAAAGCAGCCAGCAGAAGACATATCATAATTAACCGGGATTTCATCTCTCTTGATTATAGACTTGTAGTAAAAGGAGGGTGTAAAATTGAAAGCCGGAAGATCAACTCCGGCTTTCTAAGAAGGACATTTGGAAAGTGTTGCTCTGGCACTTCCCAAACTAGTTTATATGTATCGTGTTCTCTGAGTGTATGATCACAAAAGCATCAACGCCTTACACTCTAATTGAAAATTTTTTATGCGTCTGCAGGCTTTAAAAAGGGATGACTCAAAAAAAATAAAAAATCCTCGCCCGTGTCTGTTCGAGGTTGTGCTTCGAAGTGGACCGATGTCAGTGAAATGATGTAAGAAATTGGGGTCGTCTTATAAATACTCTTTTCTTACGAGCAGTTCTGCATTCAGGATAGCTCCGCCCGCTGCACCCCGAACCGTATTGTGTGCCATTGCCACATACGAGATGTCGAGTACGTTCGATTTTCGCATTTTACCAACCGATGTTCGCATCCCTTTTTCACTGTCTGCATGCAAACGGGGCTGAGGATAAAAAGGATTGTCGTGATAATAAATAGGGAAATCGGGTGCTGATGGTAAATCAAGATCTTTAATCGGACTTTCCCATGACTTGTAAAGCTCGATAACGTCTTCTTCAGATGCTGGTTTGTCATTCAACCCAACCGCAACTGACAGCAGATGGCCGTTAATAACCGGAACGCGTGTGGCAGTTGCCTGAACCGGAAAAGAGGCATGTGTCAGTTCTCCGTTCTTGAGTGCCCCAAGCATTTTCAGGGGTTCTTCTACGATTTTTGATTCTTCCCCGTTAATATGCGGGATCACATTTCCAAGGATATCAAGTGAGGGCACCCCGGGATATCCGGCACCGGAGATGGCCTGCATAGACGTTACAATGACGCTTTTTATTCCATATTGATCATGAAGTGGTTTTAGTGATGTCGTCAACGGAACAGCGACGCAATTTGGATTCGTCACAATCCAGCCGCTTCGATCACTGGTAAAAGTTTGTGTGTCAATTAGTTTTACATGGTCAGGATTGACCTCAGGAATCAGAAGTGGAACTGAGGGGTCCGTCCGGTAATTTTTTGCATTGCTGATCACCGGAATTCCAGCCGTGGCAAACGCCAGCTCAACATCCCCGGCTACGGAAGAATCGAGTCCTGAAAAAACAAAATCAACCTCAGAAAAGTGCATTGGATCACACTCTTTAACCACAACATCTCTCACTTCGGATGGCATCTCAACTGATTCAATCCAGTTAGCCGCCACTGAATAAGGTTTGCCGGCAGAGCGGCTGGACGCTCCTAAAACTGAAATTTTAAACCATGGATGACCTTGAAGCAACCGGATAAATTTTTGTCCTACAGCTCCGGTTGCGCCAAGTATTCCTACATTATATTCAGGCATTATATTGTGATGTCTTTAATTTCAGGTTCGGGATTTGATCGGCTTTGATCTGCTACTGAGTTTTGAAGTTCAACTTGCAAAAGCCTGAAAAATAAGAAATGATTCTGACAATGGATTCATCAAAGGGCAGATTTTTCCTATCTTAACAGGCTTTCGACATTATTAAAAATGAAAACAGTGATAAGCAGGTAATCATGGCCGAAAATACGCTCGACAATCTCGATAAAATTGTTTCGCTCTCCAAAGCACGGGGATACATCTTCCAATCATCAGAAATCTATGGCGGCCTCGCTGCTGTATATGATTACGGGCCGCTAGGCTCCGAACTGAAAAAGAATATCCGTGATAACTGGTGGGGTGCCATGACCCGCAAGCACGATAACGTTGTTGGTCTCGATGCAGCCATCTTTATGCATCCTAAAACCTGGGAGGCCAGCGGCCATGTTGAAGGATTTAACGATCCAATGATTGATGATAAGCAATCAAAGAAACGCTACCGCGCCGATATGCTTATCGAGCAGCATATTTTGAAGTTACGCGAAAAAGGGAAAGATGATCAGGCAGATGCTCTTCAGGCCGAGCTTGATACAACAGGGACCCGTAAGGGATTGTGCGAAGATCTTCATGATATTATTATTAAAGAAGAGATCCGTGCGCCGGAATCCGGCGCTTTTGACTGGACCGATGTGAGGCAGTTTAACCTGATGTTTAAAACCCACTACGGGGCAACGGCATCAGATGATGATGACGCTATATACCTGCGGCCTGAAACAGCGCAGGGAATTTTTGTGAACTACAAAAACGTGATGGACACGGCCCGCGTGCAGGTGCCTTTTGGGATTGCACAGATTGGGAAAGCATTCAGGAATGAAGTTGTGGCACGGCAATTTGTCTTTCGAATGCGTGAGTTTGAGCAGATGGAAATGCAATACTTCGTGAAGCCAGGCAGCGACGAAAAAGAATATGATGCGTGGCTTGAGAAACGACTCCAATGGCATAAGGATATAGGTATAAGGGAAGAAAATCTCCGGGTGGCTCCTCATCCTGATGACAAGCTTGCGCATTATGCGCGTGCGGCTGCAGACATCCAGTACCACTACCCGATTGGTTGGCAGGAAGTGGAAGGGATTCATAACCGGACCGACTTCGATCTGTCGCGACACCAGGAATATTCCGGTAAAAAAATGGAGTACTTCGACCAGAAAGAGCAGGAACGCTATATTCCGTATGTAATTGAAACGTCTGTGGGGCTCGATAGGGTAACATTGATGGTACTTTGTGATGCGTATCGCGAAGAGGAGGTCGACGGTGATACACGAACCGTATTAAAAATGCATCCAAAATTAGCTCCAACGAAAGCGGGGATCTTTCCTTTGATGAAAAAACCTGAGCTCCAGGAGCTGGCTCACAAGATTGAAAAAGATCTGAATGAGCAGTTTATGGTGCGATATGATGAATCAGGATCCATTGGCAAACGGTATCGGCGACAGGATGAAGCCGGAACACCGTTTTGTATTACCGTTGACTTTGAAGGTCTCGAAGACAATACGGTTACGATTCGTTATCGTGATGATATGGCGCAGGATCGTGTATCAGTCGATAAACTTGAGACAGTAATTCACGACAGGATGAATAGCTGGAAACCTGAGTAAAAGCTGATAATCTTGGGTTGATTTATAAGTGTCCATTTTAGCCATTTAAATATTGCTTTTGCATGGGTATTCTTGTTAAAACTCACCCGGCGCGAAAGAATTGGCGGATTGAGGGAACCTCAAGACCTGCGGAAGACCCTTCCGGAAATTTCAGAAAAGGTGTTCAAGCAAACGAAGGTTAATAGTGAAGGTCACTATCAGGGTTTTATTCAACCCGGGTCAAAAAACCTGCTATTTCATCGATCAGATCTGGCGCAAATTCTTTATCGAGAATACCGTATTCTCCCGGCATTCCTGATTCAGAAACCTGGAAAAGGTGATTGGCATTCGGAATGGTCACGATCGTGAAATCCCCTTCAATCTGTTCAAGTTCTTCAAGATTGGAAGATAGCTTAACCTGCGAATCGTTCTCGCCAAATACAGCAAGTGTCGGAACATCCAGCGACTGTAAATAGGGACGTGGATCTGTTTCAATAAAGGATTTAAACCATTGGCTTTTCGCACCATCGAGCTGTCGCGAAACCTGAGCCTGAATAAACTGATCCATGTTTCCGAGCGTTGACTGCTGCTCTTCCGGGAGCTGACTTAATTGCGCCCTCAAACGGTCTTCGATGTTCGTCTCAAGAGAATCCCATCCCTCACCCGAACGGGCAGCTTCAAAAACCCGCTGCTGAAACTTTATATTTCGTTCGAGAATGTCATCAGAAATACCTTGTACCGTGGAAATATCACGCATTTGTTGTAAGATAATCTTGTCACCCGGCATCATTGGACTTGCAAGAAGTACCAGCCGGGCAGGGGTAAAATCTTCGGCAGCAATCAAGCTAATCAATCCACCCTGGCTGTGGCCCAGGTAAACGATATCATCAAAAGATGAGGTGTAGTCCGTTTCTGAAAAATGGTTGGCAATCGCCGTCAGATCACCTGCAAGGTCATTCAACGTAGCATCACTCTTTCCTGTTGATTCTCCGGTACCGCGGTCATCATACCTGAAGCTTGATATGCCCCTGAATGCAAGCTGATCCGCAAGTTCCGCGAATAGCTCGAATCCGGCAACTGAGCTATTGCGCGTCTGCGACCCGCTGCCACTGATAAATATTACGAGAGCCTCGCTTTCAAGTGAATCAGGTACTACAAGGGTACCTGCAATTGTTATTGAGTCGGCTTCGATGTATATATTTTCCTCGCGGAAATAGTCCGACTGCGTAATTTCTTCCTCAGACCTGACAATCTCAAAAGGAAGTTCAACCCCGGATTGTGTAAAAATCCCAATAATTTCATCAGGGTCAGGCGATTTGAGACTGGCTCTGAAGGCTGCTGTTCCGGTCCCGGTTTCAAAAGAAAATTCCAGCGAATCGGGCGTGAGCACAGAAACTGAAACAGGGAGATTGAAAGCGGATTGCTGAGGTATATTGATAGAGCCATCTGTATCTCCATCCATCGTATTGAATGTGACGGAAATTAAAAGTGGCTGGTTTTGAAGTATAATAGATCCTTCCCAGGTACCATCGATTGCGGAATTATTCTGGCCGAAAAGAACGGCAGGAGCAAGAATTACAAGGAGAGTAAAAAGAAATTTTTTCATTAATTACTGATGATTCGGAAGTTAGCAATAAAAAACCTGCCCAATGACCAGGCAGGTTTTTAATGAAAACGTTATGTCTCAAATAATATTACTGCTGTGCAATACCTATTACTCCGCAGCTCAGACGAGATCCGGCCGCACCTGTAGGCTGGGTCTCAAAATCATCTTCGCCGGCATGAACTATAATACCGCGACCAATAATACTGGCGGGGCCATCAAATGATAGCATGGAGTCTGTTATATCTAACTGAGCAAAGCCATTTTGATCTACAGTAATATTGCCCAGGTCACCAACATGCCGTTGGTCAGAATCAGGCCCTCCATGTTCGGCGTCGAACGGATTGAAGTGCCCGCCTGCAGTTGTTCCATCAAGTGCGCTGCAGTCGCCATACTCATGAATATGAAAACCATGTGTTGAATTTGGTGCCAGGTCATAAACTTCAGCTATGACTCGTACGCCTTCTTCTGTTTTAAAAAATCTAACAACACCATTTACATCGTTTCCAACTGTAGGGTGAAGTATGGATACGAGTTCGGTAATTTCTTCTTCAGAACTGTCCATCTCATTTGAAGTCTGTTCCATATCAGATTGTCCCGCACATGACACAAGTAGCAGTATTATCGTCAAGAGTGTACTCAATTTGAAGATTTTCATAGTTTATTTGGTTGAATTATGATTGTTGTTAATAGTCTAAATATAGATTTCACTCCACTCGGCAATTAATTTACCAGCGTATTGACTATAATCCGGGTCAGTAAGCAGATGATCTGCTTTGTGGAGTGATAAAAAGCTTTTAGGATGCTTGGCACCTGAGTAAAGCTTTGCTGCATTATTAATATCAACTGTTTGATCCATAGGTGCATGCATAATGAGCAGGGCACGGTTGAGAGTGCTTATTTTATCTTCCCTGCCAGCTGCCTCAAGATCATCCAGAAATTGTTTTTTGATTTTAAACGGCCTGCCTGCCAATGTTACCTCTGCTTCACCCGTTTCTTCAATCTCATCCAGTTTCATCTCAAAGTTCTCTTTTACGTGAGAAGGATCTGAAGGTGCCCCGATCGTTGCGACGGCTTTAACTGACTCGAGTTCATGTGCCGCATACAGAACAGCTGCGCCTCCAAGGGAATGCCCGATGAGCAGGGCAGGAGCTTTCAATTCCGATTCCATATATTCTGCGGCTGCAACCAGATCTTCAACATTAGAGCTGAAGTTGGTATTTGCAAACTCTCCTTCACTTTGCCCAAGCCCCGTAAAATCGAAACGCAGGGTAGAGATACCACGTTTAGCCAGAGATTTTGTTATGTGGCCAACAGCTTTCAGGTTTTTCGAACATGTGAAACAGTGGGCAAATAGTGCAAATTCAGAATTACTATTTTCTGAGCTGTCGAGTTTTGCCGAAAGTGTATCTCCGAGCGCACCGGTAAATTCAATATTTTTTGAGTTCATATAAAAACGTCGGAATTATTTGTAAGACAGTAAAGTACACAGATTCTGGAAACACATCTGTATCTCATTAATATTAATAAAGAATAGCGTAGATCCGTTCATGTTTACCACGGGCAATTGGTTAATTTATAAATATGTTTAAGATCATTTTACATAATCCATTGGTATTTTACTTGAATGAAAACACGTTTAAGACGACTTTATTCATCTGAAATCAAATCCAATAATTATTCAATATGAAAACTAATCGTTTAATATTAAAAATCACTACAGGGCTATTGTCGCTGTTTCTGCTTGCCGGATGCGGTATTTTCGGCGCCTCGCAAGATGATACACCGGCGGAACGTCCATCTTCTCAAAAGGGCTCATCTTCTGAAGATGGCATCAAGGCATTCAGCGATGTCATTGAAGATTCATTTCAAAAAGATGAAGGCCTTTTCACCGTCTATGAAGACGATGGTACTTTCTATTACGAAATTCCGGATTCACTACTTAGCCGGGAAATGTTAATGGTGTCCAGAATTGCTAAAACAGCAGATGGAATTGGCTACGGCGGTGAAAAATCTGAGACTCAGGTCTTACGATGGGAACGCCGGGAGGATGATATCTTACTCCGGCGGGTGTCATTCGAAAACACCGCGAGCGATACATTACCGATTTATGAGGCCGTTCGTAATTCGAACTTCGAGCCAATCATCATGACGTTTCAAATTAAATCACTCAATGAAGACTCAACAGGAACCGTAATTGATGTGACGGAACTCTTTGAATCTGATGTTCCTGCTCTTGGTTTGGATCAGGGTGATCGCCGGAATTACCAGGTACGTCGCCTTGATGCCAGCAGATCCTTTATTGAAAGTGTGAATAGCTATCCCGAAAATATTGAAGCGCGGCATCTGCTCACATATGAAGCGTCGAACCCGCCATCCAACTCGTCTGTGGGAGCCATCTCACTTGAGATCAACCACAGTATGATTCTGATGGCTGAAGAAGCTGTTCAGGCACGTGAGTTCGATCAGCGCGTTGGATATTTCAGTGTCGCACAGCGCGATTACGGCCTTGACGTTCACAGAGCAGACCTGACACGCAATGTTACCCGATGGAATCTTGTCCCTAGTGATAAAGAAGCCTACATGCGCGGTGAGCTTGTTGAACCGGTAGACCCCATTATCTTTTATATAGATCGTGCAACACCCGAGCGATACCGGGAGTATCTCATACAGGGTGTAAACGACTGGCAGGTTGCATTTGAAGCAGCAGGCTTTAAAAATGCCATTATTGGAAAGATGGAGCCGACACCTGAGGAAAATCCTGAATTCAGCCCGGAAGATATTCGATATTCAATGATCCGTTATTTTGCATCCCCAACTCAGAACGCCTATGGACCACACGTACACGATCCACGGTCTGGTCAGATTCTGACGTCAAGCATCGGTTGGTTCCACAACGTGGCAAACTTGCTTCGGAACTGGTATTTCGTGCAAACAGCAGCTGCCAATCCGGAAGCGCGTGCGGTGGACATGCCTGATGAAGTGATGGGTGAACTTATACGTTTTGTATCTGCCCATGAAGTTGGTCATACACTGGGTCTTCCCCACAACTATGGTTCGAGCTATGCTACCCCGGTTGATTCACTTCGTTCACCTACTTTTACCGATACACACGGAACGGCCCCATCTATTATGGATTATGCACGTTTCAACTACATTGCACAACCAGGGGACGGCGTAACGAATTTTCACCCTCGAGTTGGCGAATACGACAAATGGTCTGTGAAATGGGGATACACCTGGTTTGGAGACATGTCAATTGAAGAACAACAGGAAACACTCAATGAATGGGTACGGGAACGTGCTGATGATCCCCGTTACTTTTATGGGCGGCAGACGTCATCTAAAATTGATCCAAGATCTCAAAACGAAGATCTCGGCAATGATGCCATGCGCGCCAGCGAATACGGACTTGCAAACCTTCAGGTGATCACAGATAACCTGATTGACTGGGTTGAGCAAGACGGTGAAAATTTCAGCCACCTCCAGGAAATATACAATAACATCATTGGACAGTGGGGCCGGTATATGGGGCACGTCGCGTCCAATATCGCAGGCGTATATGAGAATCATAAAACCTTCGAGCAGGACGGCGCCGTATACAGCCCGGTACCTGTCGAAGATCAGCAACGAGCAATGAGCTTCCTGAGTACACATGCGTTCACGCCTCCAACGTGGGCCTATAACGAAGATATACTCAGCCGTATTAATCAGGCTGACTTTGTTGATACATTCCGAAGTGTTCAGGCACGGGTACTCAATAATATTCTTGATTCACAGCGCTTGGCACGCCTCATAGAATATGACATACGTTCGGACATTTCATATTCACCATTTGAATTTATGGATGATGTGAGAGCCTCCGTTTGGTCTGAATTAAATGACGGATCAGCTATCAGCGTGTATCGACGGAATCTCCAGCGTGCATATCTTGAGCGTCTTGAAGAACTGATGACTGAAGAATTACCAACTATTCCGGCCCGTTTCCGTGAGCGAATCGGCTGGACTCAGGTTAACGTCAGCCAGTCAGATATTCGGCCTATGGTTCGTGAGCAGCTTGAAAATCTTCAGGCAGATGCGCAGAGAGCAGTGTCGCGCACAAGTGATCGTGCTACGGTTGTTCATCTGAAAGATGTAGATCGTCGAATCGAAAATATTCTGGATCCGTCCTAACCGGCGAGTCAAAAACAGTTATTCAAAAGCCGTGTCTCTGCAGAGGCGCGGCTTTTTTTATTTATGTAAGATCGCGTGTCTATTTAGATGGGCTATTTTAAAAATCAGTAGTTTCAGGATATAGTATGGCCAGCACTTGGCTCCATCAATTCCTGTACTATCTGATCTCCAATAGCAAGGCCGGCGGTTGCGGCAGGGCTTGGAGCATTCAATACGTGAACCTGATCTTTCCGTTTTTCAAACCAGAAATCATCGAGAATTTCCCCGTCTTGTTTCAGCGCCATGGCTCGAACTCCTGCAGGGGATGGGGTAATGTCATTCAGGGTAATGGATGGGATAAGCTTTCTCAGGTTTTCCAGAAATGCCCGTTTAGAGAATGATCGATAATATTCATCAATTCCCTGCTGCCAGTGTTTGCCAGCCAGCTTCCAGAACCCGGGGAAATTGACTGTTTCAATAGTATCCTTAAAATTGAAGGACGTCTTTTTGTAACCCTCCCGATTGAAAGCAAACACAGCATTTGGCCCGCATTCAACACCACCAAGTGCCATACGCGTGAAATGTACGCCTAGAAATGGAAATTCAGGGTTTGGCAGCGGATAAATAAGTCCTTTTACCTTATGTTCTGCCCCCGGCGTGAGCTCGTAGTACTCTCCCCTGAAAGGGACAATTTGAATATGAGGTTCCACACCTGAAGATTTTGCAACAAGATCGCTTTGGAGTCCGGCGCAGTTGATTACCTGCTTGGTGTGAAAGGTCTCTTTTTCTGTCTTTACTCTCAGATCTCCTTCATCCGAATAGACACCATCAACTTTTCTGTTGAACAGAATTTTATTGCCCGGCTGATCCGTAATTAAATCCGCTAATACCCTGCACATGCCTTTATAGTCTACGATTCCTGAGCAGGGCACATGAATAGCTTCCACACCGTTAACATATGGTTCTAAAGAGTGGAGCCTTTTTTCATCAATCAATTCAATGCCTTCAATATCATTACTCAGGCCACGCTCATATATTGCTTTTAACCGTGGCCGCTCACTTTCACCAGTTGCTACGATTACTTTACCACAAATTTCGTACTCCACGTTATGTTCTTCGCAGAAATCCACGAGCTGATGGCGCCCATTGATACAATTTTTAGCCTTGTAGGATCCTGGTTTGTAATAAATCCCTGAATGAATAACGCCTGAATTGCGTCCGGTTTGATGAACCGCCACGCTACTCTCTTTTTCCAAAACAAGAATTTTCAGATCAGGATAGGAAAGAGAAAATTTGTAAGCTGATGATAGTCCGACAATTCCGGCGCCGATGATCGCAATGTCAAAAGTAGGGTATGAGTTCATTAAAATAGTCTTTGATCAAGTATATGTTGAAAAGATATGCCTTGATTGTATCGAGAACAAATAATTTAAGGGGTTTAAGTGGGAACTTAATGGTATCGGCAATTATTATGCCTGGCATAATGGACACCATTCGAAGGAGATATTCCGTTGAATAAGTGCTATATTTTGATTTCGAAAGAATTACACAAAATATCGTCAAATAATTACCGCCTCATGAAATTTAAGACATTTGCACAATACATTTTATTGGCAATGATATTGTTTGCCTCAGGTTGTTCTCAAGAGTCTTCAGAACAATCGGGATCATCATCTGAACAACAAAGCATGGATACTGCGGCACAGAATTTAAGTCAACAAAGGGAAATTATTGCAAACGCGACATTTACAGATCTCGATGGTAATATCGTTAGTATCGATCAATTTGAGGGTAAACTTGTGTTAATCGATTTTTGGGAATCCTGGTGTGGGCCCTGTCTTCAGGTTTTTCCAGCCATGGCTGATCTTCTTGAGGAATATCCCGACAATTTTGAGGTATTGGCCGTTACAGTAGGCTTAACTGAGGGGCCTGCAGAAGCTAAAGCATTTGCCGAAGAGAATGATTATCCTTTTATCTGGCTTTATGATGAAAATGGTGTGTTTGATGAGCTTGGCGGAGTGGGTATCCCATACAAAGTATTTATATCGCCAAGCGGTGAACTTCTCGAAATAGAGATGGGTTCAAGAGGCCGCGAAGGAGATTACAACAAAACAGAAGCAAAAATTCTGGAATATTTATAGCTGGCGATCAACTGAAACAGTTGAGACTCTAAGAGTTACAATGTATTGCCAATGAATACACAACAGGTGAACCCTTTTTAAAAGGTATCTGTTAACTAATAAACCAACCAACAAGTACAATTTTAACAACAATTTGATGGAAAAAGAAGTAGAAAAATTACCTTACAAAGTAAAAGATATAACTCAAGCCAGATTTGGCCGTCAGGAAATCCGCCTTGCAGAGGCAGAGATGCCCGGCCTTATGGCGACCCGGGAAGAATTTGGAGATGAAAAGCCACTTCAGGGTGCGCGGATTGCAGGCTGTTTGCATATGACTGTTCAAACAGCTGTGCTTATCGAAACGCTGGTTGAACTTGGAGCCGACGTTCAGTGGTCATCATGTAATATCTATTCAACTCAGGATCACGCAGCTGCTGCAATCGCCGAATCAGGTGTTCCGGTATATGCATGGAAAGGAATGAATGAAGAGGAGTATGAGTGGTGCATTGAGCAAACTCTTTTCTTTGAAGATGGTAAGCCATTGAATATGATTCTTGATGATGGTGGCGATCTGACAAATCTGGTTCTGGATAAATATCCTGAGCTGGCTCAAAATATTCGTGGAATATCTGAAGAAACAACAACCGGAGTGCTCCGATTGTACGAGCGGATGAAAAACGGAACACTCACAATTCCGGCAATTAACGTAAACGATTCCGTTACGAAATCTAAGTTTGATAACAAATACGGATGCCGTGAGTCATGTGCTGACGCGATCCGCCGTGCCACTGATGTGATGATGGCTGGTAAAGTAGCCGTTGTAGCAGGTTACGGAGATGTAGGTAAAGGATCTGCTGCCTCTTTAAGAGGTGCCGGTGCCCGCGTAATTGTTACTGAAATTGATCCGATTTGTGCGCTTCAGGCTGCTATGGATGGGTTTGAAGTTAAGAAAATGAGCGATGCCGTGAAGGAAGCAGACATCGTCGTAACAGCCACAGGCAACAAAGATATTCTTACAGAAGAGCATTTTCGCTCAATGAAAGACAAAGCAATTGTTGGAAACATCGGTCACTTTGATAATGAAATTGATGTGAAGTGGTTAAAAGGCAACTCTGAAGAAGAAAACATCAAACCTCAGGTTGACCTGTTTAAGCTGGAAGACGGCAAAGAATTGATTCTTCTGTCACAAGGACGACTTATGAATCTTGGAAATGCCACAGGCCACCCCAGTTTCGTGATGAGCAACAGCTTTACAAACCAGACAATGGCACAAATTGCGCTTTGGAATGATGAGTTTGAAGTGGACGTCCATGTACTGCCCAAGCACCTGGATGAAAAAGTTGCCCGTCTGCACCTTCAGAAGATTGGTGTTGAGCTCGAAGAGCTTACAACAGAGCAGTCCGAATATATCGGAATTCCCAAAGAAGGACCCTATAAGCCGGAACAGTACCGATACTAAGAATTGGAACTGACTGATAGTTTTTAAGAATCCGCGTCGGTTGCCGGCGCGGATTTTTTTATGTCTTGAATTTAACCTTGAATACAGGATAAGCTTTAAATCTTTATCACTTCTCAGGAGATTGAATGGCTGGAAAAACGCTACATCAATTTATGAAGTTGAAATCCTTTATTTGAGCTCTAAAAAGCAGTAATTTTATTGTTTTGCTAACTTAGCGGACGTTTTTTAAATGACCTATATCGCATTTGCAATCAAAGAGAGAAAGCTCCTTTCATTTGCTGTATCCTTTACGTTTTTTTCGAGTTTCGGTCAGACATTTCTTATTGCACTTTTTGTGCCTTTTTTCCTGTCAGCTTTTAATCTGACCAACGCTTCATTCGGTACTCTCTATTCAGCTGCAACGCTTACGAGTGCATTTACACTTCCATACCTGGGGCAATGGATCGACAGGGTGCCGCTTCGGCGTTACAGCATGCTAGTGGCTGGCGGATTGTTTGTTTCAGCGGTACTGATGACGATTTCATGGCATATTTCTGTCTTGTTTATATCGCTTGTAATGTTACGATTGACCGGCCAGGGTCTCAGCAGCCATACCGCACAAACGACTATGGCCCGATTCTTTGATCATCAGCGGGGTAAAGCTCTTAGCATTTCAAACCTGGGTTTCCCGTTGGGGGAAGCAATATTTCCGGTAGTGATTGCCGGACTACTGGCAGTATTTCATTGGCGAACGACATGGAGCATAATTTCAGCGTTAATTTTATTTGTGCTCATTCCGGGCATCTGGTTTTTGGTACGTGAAAGTGAGACTGTTGCTGAAAAAGACGAGGAGCGAAAGCGGGATCTATCGACAAAAGAGAGCTATAAAATCATCTTCAGGCATCCAAAGTTATTATTTGTCCTGCCTTCTATTTTGCTGCCTCCTTTTTGGGCAACAGGCATATTTCTCTACCAGGTATCGTATGCAGAGCAGCTCGGATGGACAGCAGCTATTATTGCGTCGTCGTTTGTAATGTTCGCTGCAACCAGAATATTGATGGGTCTTTTTACGGGGCCTCTCGTAGATAAATACTCTGCCCATACTGTATTCCCGTTTTTCCTGATCCCAATGATACTTGGATTTTTTATAGGCGGCCAGTTTTCTTCAACCTGGGCGTCATTTGTATATATGGGCCTGTTTGGTGCTACGTTTGGGATGGCAGGAACGGTGAAATCTGCTTTATGGACAGAAATGTTCGGAATAAAAATGATAGGTACCGTTCGAAGCCTGTTTTCTTCAATTATGGTTGTGAGCACTGCTGCAAGCCCGTTTCTTATGGGGCTTTGGCTCGATAAAGGAATTACTATGCCAACCATATTTTTTATCGCGCTGGCGACCACAATTGTTGGCGGATTATTTTCCCTTCGCCTGCTGGTTGATGAACCTAAGCCGGAATAAAATGAATATTAAGCAGAATATGTTTCGGGTACTTAAAGCAGAATGAACTCTTTTGGTTGCATTTATTGTAATTTCCACTTTCTTTGGATTTTCAAACCCATGAGGTCCGAATGACTTTTGAGATTGCTTTTGTACTAATTTTACTAGTTGCGGCAACCTATCTATTCGTGACAGATCACGTTACGTACGACGTGACGGCTATCATTATTATGGTCAGTTTGCTTGTTAGCGGCATATTGACACCTCAGGAGGGACTATCAGGCTTCAGTAATGCAGCAACCGTAACTGTTGCGGCTATGTTTGTATTGAGCGCCGGTATTCGCCGAACAGGTATTCTAAATTCTGCCGGTGATTTCTTTTCGGGCCGTATGCAGCAAAATTTCAATCTGTGGCTGTTGATGCTGCTTGTCTTCATTGGATTTGTATCGGCCTTCATCAATAACACGGCAGCGGTTGCTATTTTCATCCCTGTTGTCATGAATATCTCGACGCGGGTTGGCGTAAGCCCGTCAAAACTTCTTATGCCGCTTTCATTTGCAGGTATGTTCGGGGGCGTTTGTACTCTGATTGGTACGTCTACAAATATTCTTGTGAGTTCAATTGCAGTTGAACGGGGACTGGACGCAATTGGTATGTTTGAGTTTACAGGAATGGGCCTGATTTTTTTTGTATCAGGTTTGATCTTTATGTTCGCGTACGGAATTAAGATGATTCCAAATCGCAGGGCACAAGACGATCTGACTAAGGATTTTGAAATGCAGAATTTCCTCACGGATATCATCATTAACTCAAAGTCGGATCTTGTTGGAAAGGTTTTCGACAAGAAAGAACTCACCGAACATCTAGACCTTGACGTCATACGGGTATTCAAAGAGGATATGGATTCGTCGGCTCAGCGAAATAAGGTAAAAATCCAGACAGGGGATATTATCCGGATTCGGGGTAATAAAGATGAGATTAAAAAACTCGTAAAGCGAGAAGATATAAGTCTAAAACCCCCGCGGGAATGGGCAGATGTTGATCTTAAGCGCGGACAGGATGCACTTGTTGAGATTGTAGTTGCCCCTGAAACAGGGCTGGTCGGGACGAGCTTGAAAGAATACAATTTTTATGAAAAATTCGGCGCAGTCCCGCTGGCTATTCGGCACAAGGAGAGCATTAAGCATAATGAACTTTCAGATATTAAGCTTTCGAGCGGTGACACCCTGCTGTTAAGTATGGACAGTGAACGGCTGAATGAAATTGAATCTGAACCGTCCGTGATAATGGTGACTGATCCCGATATCATATCACAGCGAGAAAGTAAAACTCCCATTGCTTTATTAATCATAGCAGGAGTTGTATTAACTGCAGCCATAGGCGTAACGTCAATTGTGATCAGTGCAGTTACAGGTGTTGTACTGATGATACTTACAGGCTGCCTCAAAACAAGTGAAGCTTATGAAGCCGTGAACTGGAAAGTGGTGATGCTATTAGCCGGTGTGTTACCGCTTGGGACGGCAATGGATAAAACGGGAACAGCTGAATTATTGGCAAATGGAATGATCCACGGCTTGGCTGACTTCGGACCGACAATACTTATGTCTGGCTTTTTTGTGATCACTCTGATAATTACAGCCGTTATGTCTAATAATGCCTCTGCGGCCCTTTTGGCTCCAATTGCCATAGAATCAGCAACAAATCTTGGGGTACAGCCTGAACCATTTTTATATGCTGTAACCTTTGCGGCGTCTCTAAGCCTTATCACTCCATTTGGCTATCAGACTAATACCATGATTTATGGGCCGGGTCAGTATAAGGTGACTGATTTTCTGAAGGTTGGTTTGGTTCTGAATCTGATATTTTGGGTGCTCGCAACCGTCTTTATACCAATATTATGGCCGTTCTGATAAGAGCTGAATTTTAATAGCAATATAGGCACGTTTGGCAACACTTTTACGTTACTGTCCCCAAGGCTAAACAAAAGATACCAACGCCATGAAATTGATTTTAACACTAATACTTATTGGATTTTCAATGACAGTTCAGAACTACGGTGACGAAACAGGTGATGACACAGAAGTAGCAACATTCGGAGCAGGATGTTTCTGGTGCGTTGAGGCAATTTATCAGCGCGTAGAAGGTGTAGTTGATATAGAGTCAGGTTATGCAGGAGGCCATGTAGAAAATCCTACCTACAATGAGGTTGTCAGGGGTAATACAGGCCATGCAGAAGTTGCTCGCGTTACATACGATCCGGACGTTATCGATTACGAAACGCTTCTTGAGGTTTTCTGGCATACACACAATCCTACAACATTGAACCGTCAGGGAAACGATGTGGGGCCCCAGTATCGATCCGCTATTTTCTACCATAATGATGAGCAGAAAAGGATTGCTGAAGAATCACTGAAAAAAACTGATGCCTCTGATCTTTGGGAAGATCCGATTGTGACTGAAATCACACCTCTTAAAAACTATAGTGTGGCTGAAAATTACCATCAGAATTACTACAACAACAATCCGAATGCAGGATATTGCTCAATTGTAATTGCACCAAAAATTGCTAAATTCAAAAAGGATTTTCCTAACCTGCTTCAAGACAGTATCAACTAACCAACCAGAAACCAACCAATAATCATGCTTAGAAACAGAATATTTACATTCCTCGCGACTATTTTAGTAGCTTTATTAGTTGCCTTACCTGCAGCTGCACAAGAACGTTCTAATGATAGCGCAAAAGCAAGCCCGAATGCTGCTGTAACTCAAACAATCGGCACCACGCAAGTTTCTCTTACGTATGGTCGTCCCAGTGTCAACGATCGGGTCATTTTTGGAGATTTGGTACCTTATGATGAAGTATGGAGAACCGGAGCGAATGAATCAACAGCGATTACATTTTCTGATGATGTGATGATTGAAGGTGAACCTGTAGATGCAGGAACATATTCACTCTATACTGTGCCGGGTGAAGAGACATGGAGTATTATCATAAATGATAAACTATCCTGGGGCACACAATATGATGTCAGCGAAGATGTACTTCGTGTAGAAGTTGATGCTGAAGAGTCGTTCTTTGTTGAACAGATGCTTATTTACTTTGAGGATATCTCAGCAGAAAGTGGCAATATGGTTATTCATTGGGCAGATACCAAAGTGTCTGTACAGATTGAACCTGCTGAGTAATATTAAACTGCTATTTTTGAATTAGTAAAACACCCGCTCATAGCGGGTGTTTTTTTTAGCAGCAGAAGTACTTCAGGCTATTCATCTATCAACAGCATCCTGCGCCCGGCGTACAGCCTGCGGTAGACTGAACTTGAACCATCTCTTTATCAGGTGTTGAACTTCTGGCGGGCTTTTCTGGAACTCCACATAATTCTTTGGCCAAACAGTCTGTTTGTTTGGTTACAAGCTGAAAGTGCCCGCTATTAAAGGAAAGACTATATCGCCCGATGGTATTCGTTTGATATTCAATCTCCAGGTCGAGATCACGGCCTTCAAAAAGAGAATCAGCTTTATTAAGAATGCCAAGCAGCTTGGCGGGTGTTAATCTATGATCATAATCGTCTGCCGTCCAGAGTTGCATGCTCACCACGGAATCTTTCCTGACGGTGCCGCCGCAATCGATGAAATGTTTTGTTGTAAGGCCTGCTTCGGTAATGTGAAAATGGGAGGGTACTTCCTGACCCGCAGGAGTTCGAAAGCGAACTGTTTTAACCGATTGAAGTGCTGTTTTGAAATCTGATAGTTTCATGCTGAATGCCTGGTGTGGTTTGATTTATTTAATCGTAAAATTACGATTAATAAGAGTACCATCAAACTAATTCTAAAGCTATTGAAGTAATATCCTCGTGAGTCTGCCAGCGATCTTGCAATAAAAAAGGGAGCCCCAATTTAAGAATTGCAGCTCCCTTCGTTTGCGCGTCAAGTAAACTCGTTTATCAGGACCGTGGCGTTGGGCTATTCGCTGATAGCGTGGCGGTCATTACAGTATGGGTTGATCCCGCATCTTCCATCGCCTGGAGTACTTCTTGAAGCCCGTTGAAAATATTCTGTGCCGGGCCATCAAGCATTGTTTCATAATGCGTGAGTTCGACGTCAACCTCGTGACTCTTCATTGCCTCAATACGTTCGTAAATCAAATCCATATAGTTGCCTCCACCCATCGGATAGAGTGCAAATTTTGCTGAAATATCCTGATTTACGGGATCAATAAGCTTACGATTCATCACGTTGTCGTCCACATCCATATAGGCGTGACCTTCCGTGTCTCCCGGGCATCCTACTGAAAACGTGGCGCTATAAACTACGTGTGCGCCTGTTTTGGCGATATCGAGAAATGCAGCCTGTGTTACATCAAAAATATGTGATATGCGACCCCTGACGATCGTGCTTACTCTGTCTGTTTTGATCCAGACCTTATCTGTATCAACTTTTTTGAGCGCAGATACTATCAAATCTGCATATTGATCGCTCATTGGATAAAGCGAAAAACTGCATCCTGCAATTCGTGGCTGTTTTTGTTTATCATCAGGCATAGTCAGTTATTTTTTGATTATCGTTTCGAAGCAATAAGTTGCTGTACCCGGGGTATTATTAAAATCTGAACTCAATTTCGGCAAAGACGTGTCTTGGTGGCTGCACAATGTAACCCGGAGTATCAATCGAGCCATCGAAATTCGTGTCAAGGGGTGCTCCGTTGGTAAAGTATAGCTCATCTGTCAAATTGTTGATCTTTAACGATGCTGAGATATTATTCCTGAGGCGAGCGTCAAAGCCTAGATCTGTCTTAAAAAATGAAGGAAGAATCATGTCTTCCCGGTTGGTTAATTCGAGATAGGCCTCACCCATATAGCGTCCCGAAAGCGTGATATCAAGCCAGGCCTGTGGGGAATAAGTAATGGATCCGTTGATGAGCCAGTCAGGAGTTAAAATGGATTCTACATCTTCGTATACCTGATTTGATCCGCCGGGTGAAAATGATGCGATATTCGTTTGCATCCAGGTAGCATTCCCGGAAAGCAGTAGCTGTCGGTGTAGCGTCCATTGAATCTGGGTTTCAATCCCGTATCGCGAACTTTCATCAATATTTTCACGGAGCTGTATAAAGCCTTCCGGGATGAATTCACCAGTCGGCGAAATCTCATTGCTGAACTTCATAAAAAACCCATTAATCTTTCCCGCAAATCTTGTTGACCGATACCGTAAACCACCCTCAAAATCATTTACGTATTCGGGCTCAACTGAATTGGGATCACTTACAACAGCTAAGTTAGAGGCATTGATATTTGTGGCTCCCAGAATATCCTGACGGGTAGGTTCGCGTCCGCTGCGCCCGAATGATGTATATACGTTAGTCTGATCGCTTAGAAAATAAGTGACTCCGACTTTGGGACTCAAAAATGTGTACTGACGAGTCGGCACACTGACCTGTGATGTCGGTACATTTTGATCTGCCAGGAATGACATATCAGGATTCAAATCCAGCCAGAGTGTTCTCAGCTGCAGATCTCCGTAAAATTCAATATCACCGATTCGACGCGACGCTTTAATAAATGTGCTGATTTCGTCTTTTTTTGAATCATCCTGGTAAAAGGCTGTCTCGCTTTGAGGCTCAAATGATTCTTCATTAACACGATCAAACCTGTAGACGTGAAGCCCGCCTGATAGGTTAAATCGATCACCATCAGCAAACTGCAGGGTAGACTGCAGTCCATAATGATCGTTAAACAGACTGAAGTTCTGTTGTATAAACTCACCTTCAGCGCCCGTAAAACCAACCGGGAAATCACCACCGGCGCCTCCGTAGTATACAGACGAGGTTAACGTAAGCCGGTCTGAAAAACTCCGGCCGTATTGGAACTGCAGAAACTGCTGGCCAAAATTATCTATGTCGTGTACAGATAAATTATTGGTTTGGGGATCTTGCCTGATTTGATCGATTGGGATGTGAGTGTAGGCGAGTTCATTTTTGGTGAAGCCTGTAAAAGCTGTGACTTTGAAAATGTTACGGCTTCCAAAATATCCGCCCGACATGAAAAAAGAGCGGGAATCAGTCCCGCTGTTATCCCGATATCCATCGGATTCGGTTTTACTAAACCGCCCGTAAAGACCATAGCCATTCATAGAGCCGGTGTTTAATTCAGCACTGGCTCTGTAAGAATTAAATGCACCGCCTGACAGCTTCAATCCGGCAGAGGCTTCATCCATTACAATATTTCGGGACTCAAAGTTGATTGATCCCGCATAGGATGCCGTTCCGTGAGTAGTGGTTCCCACACCTCGCTGAACCTGAACAGATTGGATGCTGTTTCCAAAGTCATTAAAATTTGAAAAGAAAACTCCCTGATCAATCATGTCATTCAGGGGAATACCGTTCAAAGTCATATTTATCCTTGTTTGATCCATGCCCCGAAGCCGCATATAACCGTAGTTGGCAAAGCGTGTGCCGGCATCTGAATGTGTAAGGATTGAGGGAGTGAGACGCTCAAGCGTGTAAACAGGATCCTGGCCGATATTATCCTGCTCAATTTTTGCCCGGGCAATGGTAGTCTGTGAGACAGGTGCCTGGGCATCCACCCGAACATCATCAACAAAAATGGTGCTTCCGCGAAATGATGACGGTTCAAGTACAATCGTTAGTGAGGTGTCTGTTTGCCTGTTATTGAGACTAACTTCTTTTGTACTATAGCCAACATAGCTGACTATAAGTATAGCGGGGTCAGATTTTTGTGCTTCTTGAAGTGTAAGTTCAAACTGACCATTTTGCCCGGTCACGGCACCGTTTTGGGTTCCTTTCTGAAGAACAGTAGCTCCGAATAGAGGCTCATCGGTTGATGAGTCTTTCACGGTGCCACTTAAGGTTTGTGAGAATAGATAACCTGGCACAATTAAAAACGCCAGTAAAAACAGTAAAGAAGAGTAGATTACTTTTTTTAGCATGATGCCTCCATCAATTTCCAATTCGATTGAAGGAGGGGGCACAGCAAATACTACCAATCTGGTTATAAGCTATTTGCTGCAGATCTCGGTTTCCCTACGCCGGTATGACCCGGTTCAGGTTCACAGGGTATGATCTCAGTCCCGATAATTTCAGGGACACCCCCAACCTTTATTAGATTGACTCCAAGGTAAGGGAGTTTTGGGTGGGCTTCAAGAGGGGATATAATATTCAACCAACTGTTTATGGTGGTGGCTTTTTTTGAGGTAACGGTAACCAAATAATTTCTTTGAAATTGCGTTCCTCACATGTACAAACTATATTATTGTAGAAATGACGGAGTCCAACATGTTGAAAAAAATCAAATCTTATCTGCGATTTTGGAGTGATAAACCATCCTATCACATGGAAAGTTCTGTTTATGGAGGGCTTCGTATGGATATAGATAAATACTATTCTATTGAGGAGAATCAAGAAGAACTTGAAGAGATAAATAACACCTTTGGTAAAATGTTCAGCAGCGAAAAAACTGAGCAAGAAGAGACTACCTCGATCACATAACACTTAATGCTTACACTGAACACCATTCTTATACCGGTATTAGGTGGTTTTGTATTTGTCAAATACAGCTATTTG
>CAZVEP010000011.1:2616-47028 GCA_964625635.1 uncultured Rhodohalobacter sp. | reverse complement strand
TCAACTGCCTGCGCAAATAAAAGCTGCTGCGTTCCGGGAAGCGACTCCTCTGTGGTACTCAGTGTCTTTTCATAAATAATGCGTTTATGAGCCGCGTGCTGATCAATTACACAGAGTCCGGTTCGTGTTTGGGTAAGAATATATCGGTTGTGAAGCTGCCAGAACCCGCGATCCCTGTTTTGCGGCACTCCTTCTTTATCAGCATTCTGCCGGAATTTACGACCTTGTTGTTCATCATCTTTTTGCCCCGGCTGACCATAAAGCTGACCGGCACTGTCAAAACCATCAGGTACAGACTCTTTCCTGTTAATTCGTGAAGGGAAGTTGTGTTGATCACCGCCTGTTCTTCCGCTTGCATTGAATCCTTTAGGAAATGACTGACCTGATCCTTCTCTATTCTTAAAATGGTCAAAACTAACATCAAACCCGCTACTCTGCGAACCACCGGTAGCCTCATCTACGTCGGGAACAACAAAATACTCGTTAATTGCTTTCTTAATCACGGAACGGGTCAGCTGGACGACACTCCGATCATCCTCAAACTTAACTTCCATTTTTGATGGATGCACATTCACATCCACCATTGACGGATCGATCTCTAAAAAAACCGCATAAAACGGGTATTCATTTTTTCGGGTCCACGCATCAAACAGGCTTAAAATCACATAGCTAAGATATCGATGCTGAAAAGGACGTCCGTTTACAAAAAGGAACTGTTCGCCCCTGCTTTTCTTGGCAAGCTTGGGATCGGCCAGCATACCGTGAATTTTTACATAGCTTGTCTTTTCTTCAAAAGGAATCATACTGGCGCGGTACCGCTTCCCGAAAAGTTCTGCAATTCTCTGCTCTAGTGGCTGGGCGGGCAACTGATACATCTTGTCTCCATCTGCATGCATCTCAAAGGAAATGTCTGTATTGGCAAGCACAGCATGATGAAAGGCCCGGATGATATGGCGTAATTCCGTAGCGTCTGTTTTCAGGAATTGACGGCGGGCAGGTACATTGTAAAATAAATTTCTGACGGCAATTGATGTACCGTTGTCAGTGGCGGTAGGTTCAAATTTTTTCTCTTCACCGCCCCAGATTTCAAGGAGTGTTCCTGCATCATCACCGATTCGTTTAGTCTTCAGCTCAACCTGCGAAACCGAAGCAATTGAAGCCATGGCCTCGCCCCTGAATCCCATCGTCCGGATTTTAAAGAGATCCTCGATCGATTCAATTTTAGATGTGGCGTGCCGCTCAAAACAGAGCCGTGCATCCTCAGGACTCATACCGCAGCCATCGTCAATGACCTGGATAAGCGTACGGCCGGCCTGCATCACAATTAGTTTGATCGATTCAGCGCCGGCGTCAATGGCGTTGTCAAGCAGTTCCTTGGCCACGGAAGCTGGACGCTGAATGACTTCACCAGCAGCAATTTTATTAGAAAGCTCTGGCGGCATCGACCGGATGATCGATTCGCTTGTTTCACTTGGAGTGCTCTTCAATTGATGGTTTTTTGGGGGTTCGAACGAACGTTAAACAATCTGTTATAGCATTGACATAACCAGCAGGACAATCGTAAGCCCGGCAGCATAAAGAAATATTTTGGTACCATAACGATCTTTTCGCCTTGGTTTATTGATGCGAATTCGTCGTTTTTTCTTTTCATCCTCCTCCGGATTGTAATATCGGAGTGGCATATTGAATTTTCTGGGTTTCGGCCTGTGGCCAAACATTGGTCTGATCATACTGCCTCCGTTTTTATTGGACCTAACGGTACGAATTGGATATCATTGCAAATATACAAGATGCTTCGAAGAATATGCAGTGATTTTGACCATTATTTTATCTCGTCTGAGTTCAGCAATAAGCACAATTTTTCATTATTTTCATTAAAATTAAACGCTAACCTAAAACAACAAAGATGAGTTTTGAAAAACTAACGAAACCGACCAAAGGAACAATCATTGAAAAAAAATCTGATGGTTCACTTAAGGTAGGCGACGATCCGATTATTCCATTCATTGAAGGCGACGGTATTGGCATCGACATCACTCCGGTGATGAAACATGTTGTTGACAGCGCTGTCGAAAAAGCATTTGATGGCAAAAAGAAAATCAACTGGTTTGAAGTCTATGCCGGAGAAAAGGCACTCGAAGTTTACGACAAGGACACATGGCTGCCGGAAGACACGCTTAAAGTATTTGAAGAGTACAAAGTAGGTATAAAAGGCCCGCTGACCACACCCGTGGGCGGTGGTATTCGTTCATTGAATGTCGCAATTCGTCAGAAGCTAGACTTGTTTGCCTGCGTTCGTCCCGTAAAATATTACCAGGGAACCCCGAGTCCGGTGAAACAGCCTGAGCTGACTGATATGGTGATATTCCGTGAAAATACGGAAGACATCTATGCTGGTATAGAGTATCAGACCGGAACACCTGAAAACGACAAGCTCAAAAAATTCTTGATGGACGAGCTGGGAACAAAAAATATTCGTTTCCCTGACACGTCATCATTGGGAATTAAACCCATTTCAACTGAAGGAACAAAACGACTTGTTCGGTCGGCCATAGATTATGCAATCGAGGAAGGCCGAGACAGCGTCACTCTTGTCCATAAAGGCAACATCATGAAATTCACTGAAGGTAGCTTCAAAAACTGGGGCTACGAAGTTGCACGTGAGGAATATGATGCTGAAGTAATCGGTGAAGGCCCATGGTGCAAACTACCAAATGGAATCGTCATTAAAGACGTGATAGCCGATGCATTCCTGCAACAAATTCTTACTCGTCCGGATGAATACGATGTGATTGCCACGATGAACCTGAATGGCGACTACATTTCGGATGCGCTTGCCGCATGTGTTGGCGGAATCGGAATTGCTCCGGGTGCCAATATTAATTACAACACCGGAATTGCCGTATTTGAAGCCACACATGGCACGGCACCTAAGTATACCGGTCAGGATAAAGTAAATCCGGGCTCACTCATACTTTCAGCCGTGATGATGCTGCGATATATGGGCTGGGGCAAAGCTGCTGATATGATTGAAAGCGGCCTGGAGGCGGCGATCAGCTCAAAACGCGTGACGTATGATTTCGAACGACAGATGGAAGGAGCAACCCTCCTGAAGTGTTCTGAATTCGGCGAAGAGATCATCAGCAACATGTAAGCTGTTCTTGTTTCTTAACAAATCATCGAACTTAGCCTCATCCAAATTCGGGTGAGGCTTTTCTTTTCTGGAAGAACTTCGATTATCTGTTTTCAGTTTGAACAGTGACGCATGATTCATTTAAATATTTCTTATCAAATGAATGATTTACCTGTCTGATTTCTTTACATTTCTACAACTACAGTTCAAACGAATCTACCATAACAAAATTCATCTGCGACATGGCATCCAACTCCTTTAATATTGATGACGCCTACCTCTTTGAATCAGAACTAACTGAAGACGACAAAATGATTATGGAGTCGGCACGTGAGTATGCCCAGTCTAAACTGGAGCCGCGTGCCCTCAAAGGAAATCAGGAAGAGATTTTTGATATCGAGATGGCCAAAGAAATGGGCGATCTCGGACTTCTTGGAGCCACCATCGATCCAAAATACGGTGGTGTGGGTGCCAGCCAAACTGCTTATGGACTCATTGCAAGGGAAGTTGAACGTGTAGATTCCGGCTATCGGTCGTTTATGTCAGTTCAGTCATCGCTGGTAATGTACCCGATTTCCATATTTGGGACAGAAGATCAAAAACAGAAATTTCTGCCGCAGCTTGCCTCGGGCGATATGATCGGCTGTTTTGGACTTACAGAACCAAATCACGGGTCAGACCCTGGCTCTATGGAATCTACCGCCGTCAAAACAGATGGCGGCTGGATTTTGAATGGAGCCAAGATGTGGATTACCAACTCTCCCATTGCCGATATCGCCGTCGTCTGGGCAAAAGCCAAAGAAAGTGTTGATGATGAACCGGTCATTCGCGGTTTTCTCGTCGAAAAAGGGATGGAGGGGTTTTCAGCACCGGCCACAAAACATAAAATGAGCTTACGGGCCTCCTCTACCGGCGAACTTGTTTTTGAAGATGTATTTATACCCGATGAAAATGTTTTTCCCGATATCCGCGGACTTAAAGGCCCGTTTATGTGCCTGAACAGCGCACGTTACGGAATTGCCTGGGGAGCTGTGGGTGCCGCTGAATTTTGCTATCAAAAAGCACGTCAATATGTACTTGACCGCAAACAGTTTGGCAAACCTATCGCTGCTAATCAGCTTCCACAAACCAAACTGGCGGACATGCTCACCGACATCACTTCCATGCAGATGCTGGCCTGGCGTCTAGGAAAGCTTAAAGACGAAGGACGACTTCACCCATCGATGGTCTCTCTTGCTAAACGGAGCAATGTAAATAAGGCGCTGAATATAGCCCGGGTTTCCCGTGATATGCACGGTGGCAATGGTATTTCAGGTGAATACAGAGTGATTCACCACGTTGTTAACCTGGAATCTGTCAATACATATGAAGGGACCTACGATATCCATGGATTGATTCTTGGACGTGAAATTACAGGTATTCAGGCCTTTGTTCCCAAGGGTTAGGGGTCTTGTTAAAGTTTTTAATTAACCATTACCTTTTGCCCAGTGGCAATCAATGATTTATTGACCACTAAATTCAATATCATAAGACACCACCTTTTTGAACCCTGCTGAATCACTTTCAACAGTATAGGCCCGTCCATTTTTCACATCCCAGATCGGTTTCTCCACGGGCCATTCAAAACGAGCGACTATCTGTTTTTCGCTATCGTCTATAACGAACCACTCCGACACTCCCCTGTCCGGTTTAACTGTAGATACCCAAATTTTCTGTTGATCATCCAGAAACATATGATAGAGGGCTGGCCAATATTCCGGATATTCGGCACTTTCGCGCACCATCCACAACTGCCGGTTATAAGTGTAGGAGGGGAATACTTCCTCCTCCGGTTCCAAGCGAAGCCTCTCATAAGGAAACCTGTAAAGCCTCACCAGATTACCATTCTGTGAAAAAACCCGAATGAGGAATTCTGACGAGTTTGCTATATAAATCAATTCTCCGGGTGTAAAGTCAATAAGCGGACGCTCGTTGATGGCAAGTGAAAACGCTACGGGCCGGCCAGCATAATCACCAACTACATAGCGTCTGGATTTTGCGTCGGTGATGGGTTCAATTCTTAGTGAGTCTGGCAGTGATCTATTTAGAAATGCATAACTAAACTCAAATTCTGGCTGATAAATTGGATTTCTTTCATCCGTAAGCTCAACAAGCAGCCTATCTGAATCAAATTGGCCAGCTGGATCAATCGTGGCAAAGCTTCTTTTTGTATCCGCTGTTACTCTTATTAATAGCGAGTCAAGATCAACGATTTCTTGTACAGCTCCGGTTGAGGTGTCAAATCGGGTCATCCGATTTAATTGTGTATCTGACACCCAAATATCTGAACCGTTGAATTGAATTCTGTTAACCGCTTCAAACGCACCCGGATCTTTACCCAATTGCCCGATACTGCCAAGATACGTTCCGGTGAAAGAAAATTTATGTACTTCTAGGTGATTCCACTTCTCTCCTGCCATAAAAACGGTTCCTGAACCATCAACTGCAACATCCTGAATTTCATCAAGTAATAAACTATCTGTATAAACCACATTTTGATTGAATATTACGGTCTGATAAAGACTGTCACTTTTGAGAACAATCGGTTTTTCACCATCAGAAATAGATCTGATGTTTGAATCTGACTCAGAACAACCTATAAATAAAAATAAAGCAGCAGCCATCCATATAATGAACGGCATGTATCGGGCTTTCAATTTGTATACTTTGGGTTGAATGAAAATGAATTGGCGGCTTCTCGCGCAACTAACTTAATAAACAATAAAGTAAATTATTCTTCAGCAGCGTTCATTTATTTTGAAATTAAGCCATCCCTTCTTTTAAAAAAACAGTGGTTCTGCTTACCTTTAATTTTTTAAATAAATGTGTGTGAATGTCAGTTAAACTTATAGATCAACAACACGAACTTGAAGCTATAATTAAGCATATCGGCAATCAGGACCGGCTAGGGATTGACCTTGAATTCGATAAAAATTATTACCGATATGGTTTTAACCTGTGTTTGATGCAAATTTATGACGGAACTGACTGCTATTTGATCGATCCATTGAGTAACCACCTCGAAATCGAGGCTATTTACCCTGTGCTTGAAAATGAAAAGGTAGAAAAAGTTGCCTTCGCTTTTGGTGAAGATCTCCGGTTACTTCACTCACTTGGCTGCTTCCCAAAGAGTGTCTATGATATCGATAATGCCATCAGCCTGCTGAACTATTCACCGGCCTCGCTGACGAATCATATCAAAAATATTCTCGATATCGAAACCGGCACATCATCACAGATGAGCAACTGGTACGACCGGCCCCTTTCAGATCAGCAGGTTCAATATGCATCAGAAGACGTTCTCTATCTTTTTTCACTGCAAGATCAGCTTCGTAAAGAAGCAGATCAAAAGGAGGTGGCACACTGGATTGATCAGGAAAACGAAGCTGCCTTGAATGAAGATCATTCTTCGACCGATAATTCGGAAGTAGTCAGGCATAAGAATAAAAAGCATTTTACTGAGAGAGAATGGCATATTTATACCTGTTTAATGGAGACGCGCGAACAGCTTTCTTCAAGCCTCAACCGACCGTCTTTTAAAGTAATCAAAAAAGAAATCATGATGGATATTGCCAGGAATCAGGAGCAGCTCAACAATTGGTCAAACACACGTGGTATTCATCATCGCCTCAAAAGCGACAAGATTCGAATGAAATTTGAACGTGTTTTGAAACAAGCAAATAAAGAAGCCGAGTCCCTGAAACTATCTGATTCAGAATCAGCAGATACCCCTCTCTCAAGAGAAGAAAAAAACATGCGCCGCCTGCAGCGTGAAAAAGTAAATCTGGCTAAAAACGAATTTTTTAAACCTATAAAAGAAAAGATAGAGACAGATTATGGAAAAGAAGTGAGCACATTTCTTTTTAGCAACCGAATTATAGGAGAGATTGTTAGCAATGAGAGTAATAATCTTCTTTCATACAAGGAGAACCTGCTCAGGCAGTATGCCGATCATCTTAATCTTGATCTATCAAAGTATCTCAGTCTCTGATAGTTTTTAAGATGTTTTATTCCTTAACAGCCAAAAAATACAGTAGCTGTAAATCATAAAGCAGCTTTAACCAGACGGAATAAATTTCAGATATAATTACGTTAATTTTAATATTGTTTTGATCTCAAAGCATCTGCCTGCATATTCGAATCTCCCCTCATTTTTAATATAAAAACAGCGTTTTTTCTATTCGCTTTTTGAGCTAAGTCGGCCTCATTGTAAGTGATTTCCCTACATCAGGTTCGGTAATTAAACTATACTATTCATAGTCAAAATCATGTATTTAAAAATAGCAATAGGCGTGATAGCAAATATATGTACACTTATATTTTTATTTACGTCAGCTACTATTGCTTACTTGTGAACTTGAAAACTTCAGGGAGGATATAATGGGTACAGGTTATTCCGAAACACCTGATTATCTGGTAAGTGAACGCATTAATCTTTTGTTGAATCATGGTTACTACGGATACAAAGTCATTAAGATTAGATTTGATGATTATCGTGGACAAGTAATCGCCGTAGTCCGAAACGGTAAAGGACATGTTTTATCGGCATATGGAGAAACAGAAGATGATGCATGCATACAGCTCATTGATTTAATCGATATCACTGTCGATGCGTATTAGAAACACGGTGCGTACGGCAGGCACTCAAAGTCTGTTGATATGTCAACAATTGAACGCATACTTGTTCCCACCGACTTTTCAGACAAATCGTTAGAAGCCTTTCAGTTTGCTGAAAAAATAGCTGTCACAAGCGGAGCTGTCATTGATTTGATTCATGTTAGTCCAAGCAATGTAACAATCAGTGATCTCATCCAGAGAGCAGTAATTTCAACTGACAGTAGCAGTGATGAACTACACAGTTTAGTGATCAAGGAGTCGAAACAGAAGCTGGAATCATTACTAAGCAATCAATTTTCATCTGATACGCAGGGTGAAGCATATGTAGTTAAAGCTCGTAATGTAGCAAAAACAATTACATCTAAAGCGTTTGATAATAACTATTCATTGATAGTGATCAGTGCAAAGGGAAAAGAAGAATCAACCCTTTTTCGTGGCAGTACAACTGAAGAGGTAATCCGTTCATCTAAAGTTCCCGTACTCTGTGTCTATGAAGATTTCGATAATCTTGAGGAAGGCCAGATAATTGTGCCCGTTGACGGTTCAGTACTTTCAATGGCTTCAACTCCATTGGCCGCCAGGATGGCAACAATTTTCAACGCATCCATCACCTACCTTTACGTGCATGAGGAGCATTCACTTTTTGGGACGGACGTACCCGACAATTCAGATGAGATCAAACACCGGCATACAGCCGAATACCTGATGGAAAGGCTTATGGACTACCTGGATACTGAAAAAATTCATGGGCTCCACGTTATTGACTCTGAAGAATTGGGGATCACCGCAATTGTTTTTAAAAACCAAGAGATTGGAATTTCATTCGAAACTGTATCAGGATCTTCAGTACATCAGGAGATTATATCATATGCTAACAAATTTGGCGATCTGATAGTCATAACAACACACGGCCGCAGCGGACTGGCTCACATGCTTCTTGGTTCCCACGCAGAAAAAGTAGCGCTTAATACCGGGAAAACAGTCTTGACCATACGGCCTGATCCTAAACTCTTTGAGAAACAGAAAAACGTAATCCCGACGCCATGAAAAAGTCCATCAATCATATTCTTGTACCTACAGATTTTTCAGGTTTTTCTAACCGTGCCTTTCATTTTGCCTGTGAAATTGCAGAACGTACAGGCGCAAAAATACTCCTTTTTCACGTTGTTGAACCTCCCTATAATTTTGCTACCGCCGTGAAAGGGATGATGGAAATGATGGAAAAAAATGCACTGAAGAGAATGAAACTTCTTGAAGAAGAAGCAGACGCCGATGTTGAAATCACACATGACATAAGACATGGCCGAACAACCCGCGAAATCATCAATTGCGTGGATAGAGAAGGAATTGACATGGTAGTGATGGGTAGCCGTGGTCAAAGCGCATTATCCAGGGCTGTTCTCGGCAGTGTCAGTGAAATCATAGCAAAAGATCTATCTGTACCCCTATTTCTTATTCCTTACCATGAAGAATCTGAAAATTTGGATATAGATATCGATACAGACATCGATTTTTCAACCCTGGTCTTTGCAACAGACCTTAAGCCAGATGATGTTGCGCATCTTGAATATTCGAAAATGTTTGCTACTCTTTTTGATGCAACCGTTCTCCCTGCTCACTTCTCCCCTTCCTCTAATTTTGATGAACGTATTCGGCTTGCCGGATTTATTCAGGTACTCCGTGAAGAAACAGGTGATAAAACGATAGATGTAGAAAAGATCACGGGTGATAATTTTATGAAGAGCCTTTTAGAATTTGTCACTCAAAAAGATGCATCTGCGATTATAATCAATCGATACAGTAAGAATGTACTCCAAAAACTCCTTCAAAAAGATCACACTGATGATATGGTCCTCCATTCGGATGTTCCGCTACTGATTCTTCCGCCAGACAGGTCGTGAGTTTTAGGATCTTAAATACAAACGCTGTCTATCTTTTTAGTTCTTAACCAGTGCGAGTGACTTTTGCCAATCTTTCTTTATCTCTTCCGGCATTGGAGGAATTGAAAGATTTGTCTCCCGCATCGATTCAATGACATGTTTTTTGTTTGCTATTCTCTCAAGTGTTTGATGGTTTGCACCATAATTGTAACACAAAAAATCTATTGCGTCATCAGATAGGTTTACATGATACTGCCACACAAGTGTTTCAGCCAGCCGGATCGCTGCAAGCGCCAGCCCGTTATCTGCTTCATCAACCATTTTCGTGCCCAGTTCCTGCTTTTGCACAGAGCTCATATCAGGTGATAACCCGCCAAGGTAAATTGCTTTTGTGGCATTAATATTTCGCTGTATTTCCGGTCTAGAGAGATGAATATGTGGTTCAAGAGCCACAGCAATTTCAACCGCCAGTCGCCGCGCCGACATTTCACCCTTATCCATAAATGACAAAACATTTGAGTGCTGTTTCTTTTTAACATCTTCTTTATCAAAATACCAGGACAGATGTCTGCATACGTCGAGTTTTGCTTCCTCACTTAAACCTATCACACTTTCTTTGATATGTATACCTTTATTCTTCTTGCCCGAAGAGAGAAATTCTGATTCCAGCGATTTATCAGTGGTAAGTTTTTTCCATTTTTCCATTGCCTCTAATAACTCCTTATGCCTTTTACGTGCATCACGGTACCCTTCAAAAGCCATTTGATAGAGTTCAATGCTGTTTTTCATAATCTGGCCAAGCTCCTTTAGTTCATATTTACTGGCAGAATCCTGCCTGAAAATTGTCCTGATTCGCAACGCCAGTCTGTCTATTATTTTTGTCACATTCTGAACAAGCTCATTAATCTCCATGCCTTCCGGCAATTCTTCCGTGGTGGCAATTTTTGTCTCTACAAGGTATGAGGCCAGAGCCCGGATTCTGTTGCTCCCCCGAGCCTGTGTAACCCTGTAGCGGCTTCTCTTATTTTCCAGGTCAGTAAGCCTGTCGGCATATTTCCACCTGCCTGAATAGCTGAATATCAGCGTTGGAATTTCGCGTCCGCTAACTAATTCAAATGCAAGAATCATCATTTCTTCAACATCCCTGAAGGTCATGATATACGGATTATTGTTCTCAATCGCTGACATAACCCGTTGCAATGCAAATTTTTCCCTGGGCACACCATAAGTTAGCCGACTAAATGAATGTCCGGAAAACCACTGCTTGAGTTCACGGGCAGACTGCGGTGATTTTTCCTTAAGCGATTTTGCTATCTCATCTATTGTTTCCCTGTTTATTGAATATAATTCACGAACTTTCGTCTGCAGGCCAATCCGCCGGTAGGCATAGATTTGCCCCATGATATCTCCGATTTTTTTATTTCCGGTCAGATCCGAAAACGCAATGGCTACTCCATAGGGTGACAGATCAACTCTGCGAAGTAGCTGCAACGCTGCTTCACGCTGGCGTGCTTCGCCCTCATACCCCTGCACTACCTGATCTCTTGCAACAAGAATTAAATCAGCCAGTTTGCCGGTAACAAGCTGAATCTCTTTTTCGCTTTGCTGATCCAAATGGCCTCTGGTTCCATCATACACAACTTTTGCAACGAGGCCAATTATGCCTGAAAACACAGTGAAACTGGCAAAATAAATAAGCAGCTGAAGCGACGGCATGGTACCGTACCCAATGTAATAGCCGCCAATCAGACCTAGTGTGGTAACCGGTCCGGCTGTCCAAAAAATCTGCATGAGCGCGTGCGACCATTTCACTTTCTTTAGGCTACGCTTGAGCCTGCGCCCGTGCTCATTGGTCTTGCGGTCAAGTGTGACCCACTCGCGTTGTGTATTATCTGACAAAAATATCGGGTTTAATTCAACATTGCATGTTCCAACAAATATAAGACAGAATTCAGAGATTCCTGAATGTGGTGATCAACGTTTGTCTGGTCAGCACTTTTAGTTAATCAAGTCTTTTTTTTTGATGAAAGTTATTTTTAAGACCACATCTGCAATATTCCTGTTCAGAAATTTTTCAGAAAAATGACAATCGACAGCCGAACATAATTTTCATTATCTTGGTTATTCGTTTTTCTCACTATCGCCAGCATTAAAAATATTTACCCACCATGCCGCACGTCGAAAAGAAACTTCATGATTTTGTAAGCCTGATCAATCCAGCTGAAAACCAGATTTTCAATATGTCGAATGAGGAAGCCGAGGAACGAATTGCCTCAGGTGATCCTAAGCAGGTTCGTGAGATCGAAGGTTCATTTGCGATCGTTCATAAATCTGGCCAGCAGGTTTATTTGGCTCGATCTATCGGGCGTCCGATGCGTTATTTCATGGCTAAGCAGGTGTCTGGTCCGCTATTGATTGTAGCTGAAAGAATTGATGAAATTCACGAGTACCTTAAAAAGCTTGGCTTTGGAGATCAATTCCGGCCCGACTACACACGAATGGTTCCTGCTCACTATCTCGTTCGGCTCGATGTGATTGGCTGCCCTGATCCTAACCCGCAATTCAACAGGTTTTTTGAACCCACCCGTAATACACTTGAAGCTGATCTTGATGCTATTGGTGAACAGTATATTAGCGCACTGAAAGCAGAATGCAGAAAGTGGCTGAAGACAATACCTGATAATGAACCGATTGGCGTCATGTTTTCCGGTGGCATCGACAGCGGTTCGGTTTTTCTAACGCTATATCACCAGATGCTTGAACTTGGGATGAATCCATCCAGGCTGAAAGCTTTTACACTTCGAGTCGGTGATGGTGCGGATGCTGATCAGGCGTTCGAATTTCTAGATTCACTGGACCTCTCCATCTTTCTGGAAGTGATTGAAGCTGAGCCGGCTGAGCTGGACTATAAAGAGACTATTCGTGTCATCGAAGACTATAAACAGCGTGATGTAGAAGCTGCCACAATGGGACTTACATTACTAAAAAAAATCCGGGACAAGTACCCCGACTGGAAATATCTGGCTGACGGTGATGGCGGCGATGAAAATATGAAGTCCTACCCTATCGAAGATAACCCCGAGCTTACCATTCGCAGTGTACTGGGCAACCCGCTGCTCTATCATGAGGGCTGGGGCGTAGATAAAATTAAACACTCGCTTACCTATTCAGGTGGTCAGAGCCGCGGACATATCAGAACGTATGCTCCGGCTAAAAAATATGGCTTCATAGGTTTCAGCCCTTACACACTGCCGAATGTGATTGAAGTATCGGAAGGCATACCATTTATTCAACTGACTGACTGGAAACACGAAGAGCTCTATGCCCTGAAAGGAAACGTGGTTCAGAGAGGTGTCAAAGCTGTGACCGGATTCGATATGCCCGTTTTTCCTAAGCGTCGTTTTCAACACGGTGCTATTGGTGACGATGGGTTCAAAGAACTTTTTCCCGAAAGTGAAATGTCTTATCGCAACTATTTTCGGTCACTTTATGCCTGATAGTTCAGACATTATTGACCTCAGGCCTTCCAAACGAGATCTTGATCCATGGCGTCCCTATAACTGGCTGAATGAACAGGAACCGGATTTCGAAGGAAATCTAAAAACGGTCAATACCTTGTTCCTGACCAACAAAGAGTGCTCATTTAAATGTGTGATGTGTGATCTTTGGAAAGATACGCTCGACTCTCCTACTCCCGAAGGTGCAATACCTAAGCAAATCCGATTCGGACTTGAGCGGCTGCCTGAAGCTGACATGATTAAGCTTTATAACAACGGTAATTTCTTTGACAAGAAGGCAATTCCGCCGGGTGACCACACCGAGATTGCCCGGTTGCTGGATTCCTACCAAACCGTTCTGGTCGAAAATCACCCAAAGCTTTGTAACTCTTCAGTCACCGATTTTCAGCAGATGCTTGATGGTAATTTGGAAGTGGCGATGGGCCTCGAATCTATCCATCCTGATGTGTTGCCAAACCTGAATAAGCAGATTACAACTGATGATTTTAAGAAAGCAGCAGATTTTCTGATTTCGAATGGTATTAAAACCCGTGCTTTTATTCTGTTGAATCCGCCATTTTTAACAGACCCCCGGGAGAATATTGAATGGACACTTAAGGCCGTTGAGTTCGCTTTTGATTGTGGGATTGATACGTGCTCGGTTATTCCTGTAAGGCCGGGCAATGGTATTATGGATCAATTTCTCCATGATGGAATATATGTTCCTCCCACACTTCACGCACTGGAGGAGACATTTGATCGTGCACTTAAAATAAACCGCGGTCGTGTCTTCGCCGACACTTGGGATATTGAAAAGTTTTCTGACTGCAACAGCTGTTTGGCTGCCCGAAAAGATCGCCTCAAACAGATGAATCTTAAACAGAGAGTTCTGCCGCGGGTTGAGTGTTCCAATGGCTGCGAGTCTGTTTATTAGGTCCAGATCAATAATCCCCTCTTGGCCTAAAGTGATTCCTTTGGAAAGAGTTGACGGATTTGAAAAAGGTCGCAATGCGAGACTTTTCACAATCAGAGGTGTGTCCGCGTTGAGTTGTGATAGAATTCCCAATTCGATTATTGGATCAGTAAATTTTGCCACGACGTCACAAAGACACAAAGTTGTACTAAGTGAAATATTATCAATTGATTTACCCCTGGTGATTCTTTGGTTCTGTATGGCTTCTTGGGAGTGGCTGATATCACGAACTTTTGATTTTTTTGATCCATTTTTTCTGCCAATCTCTCCAGTGGTATTTTCCGTCCCATCCTCAAAAACAACTAACAATAATCATAAGGTAACGAACCCAACTTATCCCTCTTTTTGTTAGGTTAGCCGATATTAATTGCACGGAACAGTTCACATGAATCATACCAAAACCACCTACGATTTCCTGATTGCCGGAAGCGGATTTGCAGGATCTATTACGGCACTTTGTCTGAACAGCGCAGGCTTTTCTGTTTGTCTTGTCGAAAAAAGCGAGCATCCAAGATTTGCAATCGGTGAATCCTCTACCCCTATTGCTGATATGATTTTAAGAGATCTGGCAGATGAGTATGATTTGCCTCAGCTCAAAAAACTATCGCGTTACGGCTCATGGCAAAAGCACTATCCGAATGTAAGATGTGGTTTAAAACGTGGATTCAGCTACTATAAACACTCAAAGCATGAACCCTTTCGGTCAGATGCCAATCATAGCAGAGAACTGCTGGTTGCAGCCAGTACTGACAATGAGAATTCAGACACCCAGTGGTATCGTCCTGAAACGGATACTTTGTTTGTTCAAATGGTGAAAGATGCCGGCATCGATTACTTCGATCACACTGAAATCATGTCCGTCAGGAAATCAGTGTCAGGCATATGGTCGGTTCGGGCAGACCGGGATCATGAGATCATCAAATGTACAGCTGGATTTATCATTGACGCAACGGGTACAGCTCAGTTTTCTGAACGGTTTTTCGGCGCAACTTCGTCAGCAAAAGGATTCCATACAAATACACGGGCAATCTACACCCATTTTGAGGGCGTCCCTGACTGGACTTCTTATCTCGATGAGAATAGGTTTCAAACTGATGACTATCCCTACAATCCTGATCATTCCGCACTGCATCATTTACTGGAGCCGGGCTGGCTCTGGATGCTGCGGTTTAACGATGGTTTATTAAGTGCGGGTCTGGTTCTGGATGGCATTCCAAAAAATGAGATGTCAGCTTCAGAAGAGTGGCAAACTATAATATCAGATTATCCTTCCCTGAAGGATCTTTTCAGCAGGGGAGAAATTGCAGATGTGCCCGGAAAAATCATCAACACAGATCGGCTACAGCGCAAGCTCGACAGTATGACTGGCGATGGCTGGGCAGCTCTCCATCACACCGCCGGCTTTGTGGATCCACTACACAGCACAGGTATTGCTCACTCATTATCGGGTGTCGAAAAGCTGGTCTCAATCCTCATAAACACGCAAAAAAACGACGTTCAACGCCGTGCCAGACTCTCTGCATACCAATCATCTTTCTTTAGTGAACTAACGCTCATCGACCAGCTGGTTGCCGGATGCTTTAAGAGTCGTCACCATTTTGGTCTGTTCGCAGCCTGCTCAATGCTCTACTTTACCTGCACGGTTTACTATGAACAAAGCAGGCTTTCAGGTAAAATTCCCGATCACTTTCTGGGCGCAGATCAACGTGGAATTACCTCAATGATTCACAACTGCTACGACAGACTTTTGGGACTTTTAAGCTCCGACAGATTACCTAAAACGGAGGAAATCAATGCTTTTATCAGCTTGGTCTCAGAACAAATTGCACCATTCAATAGTGTCGGATTGATGGATCCATCAAAGAAAAACATGTACGAGCATACGGCCGTAACGATCTGAGATCACAGGATAACTTTCGAGAGTCGCCCTGTAACAGGCCTGTTTCTATCCAGGTTGATACACTTGCATCTTACTGCTACAGCCCATATTCATATACGCCCAAAAACTGCGCTCCCTCTTCGGTCTCCTCCCTGATGTATAGTTTCCCATTATGTACGGCCATTACAGGACCGTCAAATTCTTCAGTCACCTGTCCAAGCAAACTTCCGTCTTCATCAAGGAGAATCCATTCAGGCGTCTGACTTGATTCTTCACTAATCAGGTTCAGCCATATGATACCATCCGGATCATAAAACATCGATCGTGTTTTTCCCTTCAAATCAGGCATTTGTGAGATCAATGATGATGAATCGATTCCTTCCATTCCCATCCGTTCTAACATACCGTCCAGAAATTCCCGTTTTTCAACGGATGTAAGTTCTACATCGGGCCGTGTGTAAGCCACCGAATCGACCTGCTCACCTGTACTCAGATCATATACTTCAAATCCTACCTGTTCACTTCTTCCAAGAAAGAGCCGGTTCCCGTGGAAAACCGGTAAGATTTGTCTGCTGTGCGGCGACGAAAAAGTAACCATCAACTGCCCCTGTTCATTTCGTACCTCAATGATTTCATCATCGGGTAACATAAGTACCGGATCTCCTACTAACTCACCATCTTGTGACATGGACTGGATCCTAATCTGCCCCTCATCAACTATTGGCTCCGGGTAAAAGAGTACATAGTTTGTTTCCTTTGGTGATATGTGAAACTCGCTCGGATAAATTTCAGGTCGAATATCTCTGGAAAATGTAAGCTGCAAGTTTCCATTTTGTGTGTCTGACTCAAGCCTATATTGTGATAATTTCCGTTGCGACCAATCATAAATCTGAACCAAACCGTTTGAATAGTTCATTCGTCCTGCCTGGCGAATTTCTCCCGGGCCCTCTCCCTCTGAAAGCTCAGATCGCACAAAATTACCCAGTGAATCAAACAGATGGATTTTCTTTTGCTGCGTGTCCAACAACAGAATATTTCCATTTTCAATTATCTCAGCCTGGTTTATGTTGCCAATCACAAGTTCATCGCCGCCATCAAGCTCTGTCTGTTTAGTCAGGCTAATCTCGTCAGCCTCGATGGAATCGTATGGTTCTTGTGGTTCACTGCAGGAATAGAAGAAAATAGTAGAGAGTGTGATACAAATAACAGAAATCAGGAATCGTTTCATCTTTAGAATGGACTATGAGTAGTAATTTTTCCAGGTCAAGCTTTTTCTAAATACATCTATCGCTAATTAAAATCAATTTGCGCATGCTATTCTAAATTCAATGGCATTACATTTAAATCTTTGGAAAATGAGCCGGTGATTTAATAAAGTTTTCTTTCTTGTCTCAGCTCCTTTTTTGTTAATTTATTGGTTCGAATAAAACCCACTCATTGATGAGCAGTAAACTTCAATACACTGGCTCAACGCTCATTATTCAACCTTTCTATCAGTATGGCAGATCAGCGCGGTTCAAATTTTCAGGGCAATAACGGAAATTCCTCTCCCAAAGACGCCGGCAGGATTCCCCCGCAGGCGGTTGAGGTTGAAGAAGCTGTACTTGGCGCAATGCTCATTGAACATGAATCCGCTACCATAGCCTTGCAGCAGCTTCAGTCTGAAGACTTTTATAAACCTGCTCACAGACATATTTTTGATACGCTTCAAAGTTTATATGAACGCGACAACCCGCTCGATTTACTCACCGTAGAAAATGAGCTTCGGGATAACGACCTGCTCGACAAAGTTGGCGGTGGCGGATATCTCGCTGATCTGACCCGATCCGTGAGCTCTGCAGCCAATGTTAGCTATCACGCACAGATCATCACCGAAAAAGCTATCAAGCGAAAACTGATTGTTCAATGCAATGAAATTATCAAAAATGCATACGATTCGTCATCTGATGCTTTTGAGTCTCTGGATGCTGCAGAACAGAGAATTTTTGAAATTGCCAACACCAAATCGAGAGCCAGTTCCCAGGCGATCGGCGATATCTTAAAGGATACGCTGCAATACCTCGAAGACCTTCGCGGTAAGCCGTCCGGAATTACGGGAGTACCTGCCGGTCTTGATGTAGACAAATACACCTCAGGATGGCAAGATGGCGACCTGATTATTATTGCCGCTCGTCCGTCTATGGGTAAAACCGCATTCACGTTAACCTGTGCCAGAAATGCTGTTCTCTACCCAGATGAATCGATGCGAAAGAATGTTGCCATTTTCAGCCTCGAGATGTCATCGCAGCAGCTTGTTCAGCGTTTTCTTACGATGGAAGCCCGTATTGATGCCCAGCAGGCGCGAACAGGTAAGTTGAAGGATGAAGACTTCAAGCGCCTTATTGATGCGGCCAGCCGCCTGTTTACAGCCAAAATTTTTATCGACGATACACCCGGCCTTAGCCTGATGGAACTCAGGACAAAGTGCCGGCGTCTCAAAAGTGAACATGACATTGGATTGATTGTGGTCGATTACCTGCAGCTGATGACCGCAAACTCGAAAGATATTGGAAGCCGGGAACAGGAAATTGCAACTATTTCGAGGGGTCTGAAAGGACTCGCAAAGGAATTGAGCGTTCCCGTTATTGCATTATCCCAGCTTAGCCGGCAGGTGGAGCAGCGCGGCGGCGACAAAAGGCCTCAGCTCAGCGACTTGCGTGAATCAGGATCAATTGAGCAGGATGCCGATGTGGTTTGCTTTCTGTACAGGCCTGAGTACTACGGAATTACATCTACACCGGAAGGACAATCAACAAACGGCCTTGCCGAGCTTATTATCGGAAAACAGCGTAATGGCCCGATCGGAACCTCTAATATGTACTTTGTGAAGCAGTACGCCCGGTTTGAAAAGCTCACTCAAACCGACGACCCGATGCAGGACAATCTTGGCGGAAATGATGATTCTCAATTTCTGCCTGACGACCAGCCATCTGCACCTCCCCCAACACACAATCCGGGCGGAGACGACGCACCGTTTTAAGATTTCTCTGTCATGCCAAATCAATAAAAAACCATTTTGTCATATCGAGTGGGGGCCAGGGTAGTTTTGGACAGATTCGAGATATCTTCAGTGACACAATTTGAGTCCCTTTTGGTTAACTCTTCAAAGCATATTCTTGAATTAGATTCCTTCAAATTCCCAGTTCGACTCACGTCAAAATCGAATCCGAAATGTAATCAGGTATAATTCCACTGGAGTTTATTTTCATCTCTACACTCTCCGGTCGGGTATTACCGGATAATACAAGCAGTGTTTGAAGCCCAAACTTGTTGCCACCAAGAATATCTGTATGAAGCGTATCGCCCACCATCAGAATATCGCTCTTTGTAAACATACCAGACCTGTTGATATCATCGAATGCATACATGAACATTTGTGAGTCAGGTTTACCAAAACGGATAAATTTTTGATTCAGCACAGATTCGATCAGTCTGCTGATGCCGCCAATTGCCACTGCTACATCATTTTTTGATATAGGATAGTATTTATCTGAATTAGCAACGATAATCGGCAGGTTTTTACGCCTTAAAAAATTGACCGTCTTGTTAATTCCGTCATTCCAGTCAAACCCTTCGTCATCTAAAAAAACGAAAGCCTGTATGTCATCGATATCGTCCAGGTCAAGGTCAGCCACTGATACAGGTTCCAGGCCATATTGCAGAAAATATCCGGCAGAATTGGGTGTGCCGAGATAAGCAATTTTTCCGGTTTTAACTTTCAGCTCAAGAAAATGGCGTGCAAGCATCCCCGATGTAATAATTTCTTCATTTTTCAGCCCGGTTAAACCCAACATAGAAAACATTTCAACCTGCTGTTCCTGGCTTCTGGACGCGTCATTTGTAAGCACTCTTACAGTCTTCTCTTCCTCCCTTAAATAGTCAATTACGGGCTGAACGCCATCAATTAGACCATTATGATTTTTTAGAACCCCGTAAGAGTCCACAAAAATAGCCTTGTAATTTTTTGCAATTTCCTTGAATGAAACTCTATTCATAATATTGGTTAGTCAAATAATGCTTTTAAAATGGGGTCAGGGTCAAATTTCTCTTCAATCGTTGGCAGGTGACGCGTATATGCCTCTTGCTGCAAACGGTTTGAAAATACTTCGTGAAAAAAGTAACGGCCATATTTTACGACGTAGTTGAGCAAAAAGAAGCGGTAAGCTTCTGGAAGGAATTTAATTTCTGTCTCATTCAGCGGATATTCCTCATGATAGGATTTCAAAAAGATAAGGAACCGATCTTCCATAAACCTGTCGATATCATAGCTGAATACACTTTGATCTCCAACATCAGATACTATGCGGCTGAAAAAATAAAAATCCATCATTCGGGAACTCACTCTGAACCAATCATAATCCCAGCGTGAGTGTAATACCATATTTTTTGTAACCGAAAAATTACCAATATTCCAGTCAACAAACACAGGGATGGGTTCCAGGTATTCTGTTGGCAGTACCGCTGTGTTATCAAGAAATTTATGGCACTGTTCGCGAATCAAATCAATGTGCATGCGGTGATCGTGCTGGCCGAGTGACGTCTGAAGAATCCGAAGCAGATGCTCGATATCAATCTTCATTGTCTTTGATGACTCTGGAAGAGTATTTCTAACGCTATAGCAAGCCTGGTGAAATTGAGCAAACGTCTTGCCCAGTTTTTTAATCTGTTCTTCATTCAGGCGTTTTGGCAACTTTTCACGAACTCTCATGGGACGATAGAAAACTATCCAGGCATCAATCAGACTATCCGTGTGACGATGTACAAAAAGTGAGCTGCCTTTAATAAGTGATCGTGCCAGCACATTTTCAAACGGTGCCGGCAGATTATTTGACAGTGAATTGATGATACTGTGATCTTCAACAAAATGTTCAAACTTGCCGAAATAGGAAAGCTTGGCAATAATAAAATTGCTGTCAGAAAATTTTATCCGATACACGTGGTTGGTAGATACCTTAGCACTTATATCGTCAATGCGAACAATTCGTTTAGATGAATCGAAATGTTTTACCGCTTCCCTGACGATTCCAATAAAATCGATTTGATTCATAACACCGCTTTAGATGATTTCAAAATACCGTTCCAGTTCCCAGTCGGTCACTTTTTTAGAAAACTGTTCCCATTCCCATTCACGGGTATAAACAAAGTGATCAACAAATGTCTTACCAAACAGATCTTTTGCAAGGTCAGAGGTTTTCATCCTGGAAACCGAATCTTGTAAGTTAGACGGTAATTTTCTTGCCTCAGGATTACTGTATTCATTACCTTGCGTTTCCGCGACGTCCAAAGTAAGTTTATTTTCTATCCCGTACAATCCAGATGCCAGAGCTGCCGCCATAGCCAGGTAGGGATTCGCATCAGCTCCTGGTACACGTGTTTCAAGCCTTGAAGAATTTTCCCTGCCGGGAACTACCCTAAGCGCAGCCGTGCGGTTATCCCGCGCCCAACTTACTGATGTGGAGGCCCAGGACCCTGGCACAAACCGCTTATAGCTGTTAACTGTGGGAGCATACATTGGAAGAATCTCGGGCAAACAGTGTAACTGGCCTGCGATATAATATTCCAGAATTTGCGGAATATCATTCTTCGATTCCTGATTATAGAAAAGGTTATTTCCACTTTTACCACTCCACAGACTTTGATGAATATGGCCGCCGCTTCCTGGAAAATCATTGCTCCATTTTGCCATAAAACTCGCCATGACCCCGTGTCTGAAAGCAATTTCTTTCACTCCCGTTTTAAAAAGAACGCTCCTGTCTGCAGCTTCCATCAAGTCGCTGTATTCGATACAGGCTTCATAAACCCCATCACCTGTCTCGGTATGTATGCCCTCTATGGGTATACCAAAAACTTCCATTTGAACGACTAAATCGTTCATATATTCATGGTACTGTGATGAACGCAAAAACGAATACCCAAACATACCAGGGGTTAACGGTTCGGGATTTAATTTACCTTTATCGCTAAATGTCTGTGGCGTTTCCAGAAAATTAAACCACTCATATTCTGTTGAAAATTTTGGGATGTATCCTCCTTTACGACATTTTTCGTCAATCCGCCTGAGCAAATTTCTGGGACAAACATCCTGCAACTCAACTGATGGGCTAAAGTCAGCAAGGAACATAGGAATATTATCATTCCAGGGAATAGTACGGTAGGTCGTTAAATCTATAGAAGCAGCAGAATCTGGAAATCCGGTGTGCCAGCCCGTTACTTTTGAATCATCGTAGACCCTGTCGTTTACATCCCATCCAAAAAGAACGTTGCAGAAGCCGATCTTCTGCGACACAGACTTCAAAAATTTCTTTTTTGATATCATTTTACCACGTAAAACGCCATCGATATCAACCACACCAAACTTTATGTGACTCCCCTCATACGCCTCAATCTTATTAACAATATCCTGATTATTCATAGTGATCAGTCAGTCCCCATTCCAATTAATGCCAATCGTTTTTATCGCGAGTCTAAACCTGCCTATCCCAACTATACTCAAAGTAATGCCTTTCTCAGTTGAAATAAAACCTTTTCATCTGGTTACATATGCAACAACAAAAGATCAAAGCGTCAACAGTTGTACAAAAAAGAAAAGCTCTGCCTTTCTCAAGACAGAGCTTTAATACTTGTTTTAAAACTATAGCAGTAGAAAACCGTTTAGGGCTTTACGTTGCGTACAGTTTGGATAATTCTTGATGCCACTTCATACGGACATGCGTTAGATGCCGGTCGTCTGTCTTCTAAACGTCCTTTCCAGCCATCTTCAATCGTTGAGATTGGAATCCGAATAGAAGCACCGCGATCTGATACGCCATAGCTAAACTTATCAATGGATTGCGTTTCATGCTTACCAGTGAGACGTTTATCGTTGTCTGCACCATAAACGGCAATATGCTCTTTGATGTGTTTTCCAAACTCATCACAGATTTTCTTCATGTTCTCTTCGCCGCCGGTATCTCGCATAAATCCGTTAGAGAAATTAGCATGCATTCCTGAACCATTCCAGTCCGTATCACCCAGCGGTTTGGGGTGCAGATCAACAGCTATACCATATTTGCGGGCGGTTCGCTCAATCAGGTAACGTCCAACCCAGATTTCATCTCCGGCCTGGGCTGCACCTTTTGCGAAAATCTGAAACTCCCACTGCCCTGCGGCTACTTCACCATTGGTTCCTTCAACGTTGAGACCAGCTTCAAGGCAGATATCAAGGTGTTCGTCAATAATCTCACGGCCAAACACATTACGTGCACCTACACCACAATAATAAAGACCCTGTGGCGCGGGGTAACCATTAAGTGGAAAACCCAGAGGCAGATTGGTTTCCGGATCGACTAAGAAATACTCTTGTTCAAATCCAAACCAAAAATCCGTATCGTCTTCGTCGATCGCAGCACGGGAGTTTGTAGGATGTGGCGTCCCGTCAGCATTCAATACTTCCGTCATTACCAGATAGCCGTTTTTGGTAGCAGGGTCCGGAAAAATAGCTACCGGTTTCAGTAAACAGTCTGATGAACTTCCAACAGCCTGCAATGTAGAACTACCATCAAATGCCCACATGGGCGCATCTTCAAGCTTTCCGCTAAAATCATGCTCAACGCGTGTTTTGCTTCTTAAATGCTGAGTTGGTTCGTAACCATCAAGCCATATATATTCAAGTTTAGAGTATGCCATGCGTCCGTAAATAATTTAGTTTTGAGTTGGTTGAATTGTTTTGAATTCCTTACTGTGATTACCATCATGTTGAATGGTGCAGCCTGTAAAATGCCGGCTCTGAACTAATAGATATTTGTCACTTGCATCAAAACAAGTCATAAGATATTGAGTAGCTATTCATTAACAAAATTTTTTTAATTAATATCTTTAAACATACTTATAAAAAAACGCGAATTATTTAATTACATTAATTATATAATATAGAAGCGCTTTTAATTTAAATAAATAATACAATGGCATTTCCACACACCGAATTGACTGAACTTTTTTAGGAGCTGTCTTATTCGTTATCTTCTCTTAACAAAATTATCCACAGTGTAATCACTCATTTAGCTTTTGAAAACCCCTAAAATTAAACTTTGGCTGAGCGCATCCCGCCCAAAAACGTTGGCGGCAGCAGTCGTCCCCGTTCTGGTTGGAGCGTCCATCGCCTGGTACGATCAACTCTTTCGTTTCGATACGACTGCCGTTGCTCTTTTCTGTGCATTTGCCATCCAGATTGGCACTAATTTTGCCAACGACTATTTTGACTTCATTAAGGGTGCCGATACCGATGAAAGGCTCGGATTCGAACGAGCGACTGCTGCCGGGCTCATCAAGCCGAAGACCATGAAATATGCAACCATTCTAACCATGCTCACGGCATTTGTAGCGGGGCTTTATCTGGTTTGGATAGGCGGCTGGATCGTATTGGCTATCGGGCTGTCATCCCTGCTTTTTGGGGTACTGTATACCGGAGGCCCCTACCCACTCGGGTACAATGGATTAGGCGATATTTTCGTATTCATATTTTTTGGTTTCGTAGCGGTGATGGGAACTTATTTCGTTAATGCACTTCAATGGTCAGCAATGAGTGCATGGGCGTCGATTCCTGTCGGGGCTCTGTGCGTCAATATTCTGGTAGTGAATAATCTGCGTGATGTAGTTCAGGATCGCATCGCAAATAAACGAACGCTTGGTGTCTTATTTGGCGAACAGGCCTTGTTATCAGAGTATGTTTCAATGCTTGCACTCTCTTATCTATCACTGGTAATTATCTATTTTTTATACCCTGTTTCATACTGGATATTCCTCCCGTTGCTGTCTTTACCGGAAGCAATCAGGCTAAATTACCTTATCTTTAATAACAAAGATAAGCGTACCCTCAACGATACCCTGGGGCACACTGCGCGGCTGATGTTCATTTTCGGGGTCCTTTTTTCAGCCGGTTTCATCCTGTCATATTATGCTTGAACTGTATACATATCGTATTCCATTTAAGCAGCCTTTTATTACCGGTGCCGGTACGTTTAATTTTCGGGAAGGGCTGCTGGTGCGATATTATGATCAGAATACAGATGTAGTTTCTGAAGTGGCCCCTCTGCCTGGATTTTCAGATGAAACATTGGACAGGGCATCATCTGATCTGAGATCAATTAAATTAAAGGCTGATCAATTTTTCGGCGGGCCTTTCCTGCCAGAAGATCTCAATCGGTGGATTCAGCGGAACACTGCCATACCTTCTGTTGCTTTTGGGTTAAGCAGTCTGGGGTTATTCATTTTATCGGCGAGAAAACAGGCCCCGGTTCACAAAATACTGAATATGGATTCGCCTGCTGTATTACAAGTGAATTCTGTTATTGGTTCAACATCAGAGACAGATTTCCTCAATAAAGCAGACGCTTTTTTTGGTGATGGATTCAGTGTTTTAAAATGTAAAGTAACTTCCGAGATCGGACATCTTCCTGAATCTATGAAGAAGATTACTGAAAAATATTCCGGTATTACTTTTCGGCTAGATGCAAACCGTTCATGGCCACGGCAAAAGCTTCCCGAGCTTTCGTCAAAGTTTGACCATCTTCCTATCGAGTATATTGAAGAGCCATGCCCTGTTAAATCGATCAACGATCTTAAAACCGTAATAGCACAAAGCTCTCTTCCTGTGGCAGCGGATGAATCTCTGACTGAATTCGGATTAATTAATGTGATTGAAAAATTGAATACACTGCCATTTCTAATCATTAAACCCATGTTGCATGGAAATCTAATGGAATTGTTTGCAACAATCAGCCGGCGATTTCATCTTGAAAATAGAGTGATCATCACAACCGCGCTCGAATCAGCTGTAGGTACCCGGGCAATTGTATCGATTGCAGCAATGATTGGTAGCAGATCAACTGCACACGGTCTCAATACGGGTACTCTGTTTCAGACTAATCTTTTTGAAGAAAATATAGGAACAGATGGAACATTTCATCTGAATCAGAATTCCAAAAGTTGGCTATCGTTACATGATATCAATCAAACTCTCATCACGCCTCTTCTGTAATTTATGACAACAAGTGACATAAAATACCCTGCGTTTTCGCTGCCAGATGCGTCATTTAACTTCCTTGCCTCTAAAGATTCTCTCTATGATTACGCACATCTTTATGGATTCTGTAAAACATTTAAAGATTTAGCAGCTGACTATGATATCAGCGATTCACGTCCGTTGGCCCTGCTAAGCAAAAGCAGTGATGAACTCACTTTTGTGATAGCTGCATGCTACCTTTTAAAGATTCCATTTGTGCCTCTTAATCCGGCTGTAACCGATTCTGAACTAAAAACATACATCAAGCAGATCAATCCGGCTGTCTTTTATACCGATGACGAAAATCGATCGCGTAAAGGAGAATATACAGCACTGGATATTCCTGAAAATGCCATGAATATCATGGCAGATGGAAACGATATTTCATCGCCATCATCAGATCCTGAGAATAAATTCGGTTTCTTTTTTACATCGGGATCATCAGGCAGTCCGAAATTGGTCCCGCTTAAACGGCGTCAGATTCTTTTCGCTTCCGAGGCTTCAGCTTTGAACTTTAGACCTGATCAAAACCGATACTGGCTTCTCTGCCTGCCGCTCAACCATATCGGTGGTATTTCAATTATTTTGCGATCCATTCTTTACGGTTCCGCCATTTTTCGAATGGATCAATTTGATGAACATCAGATCCGTGTTTTTCTAAATGAAAACAGGCTCTTTCAGATTGCATCGCTGGTTCCAACAATGTTAATGAGGCTGATGGAAGATCCGCTTTTTCAGCTCCATCTCGAATTTAAAGCAGTCCTTCTTGGTGGCGGTCCCATCCCACAAGAACTGATTGATAGAGCCCTTGAGCGCGGCATTGCCATTGTCACAAGCTATGGAATGACCGAAACATGCGCTCAAATAGCTGCTAACCCAATGTTGCAGCCGAGAGGAATGTATACTCCCAAAAAAAGTGTGGGGACTATATTTAAACCGAATGAAGTGCAGATACGTGATTTAGAAACCGGAGAAGCAATGCCACCGAATGAAAATGGAGATATTTGGCTTAAAGGCCCCCAGATTATCGATTCATATTCAAGTGACGATCTCACCTCCCGCTCTTTTGATTCTGAAGGCTGGTTCAGGACAGGCGATATAGGACATATAAATCGTTATGGTCAGCTTTTTCTTAAAAACAGGCGATCAGATCGTATTGTAACCGGGGGAGAAAATGTTGACCCCGTTGAGGTGGAAACAGAATTGAAACAAGTTAAAGGTGTTGAGGAAGCCGCAGTTTTTGGCCTTCCTGATTCAGAGTGGGGTCAAAAAGTGGTGGCACTTGTTGTTCTTGAATCCACAGGCAAGTCTCCGTCTGAAGAAGAAATCACGGCACTGCTCAAAAAAAAGCTATCAGGTTATAAAATCCCGAAAGAGTATCAATTTGTTGACTCGCTGCCTAAAACGTCGCTGGGCAAACTGCAAAGAGAGAAGCTGTTTGGGTTGGTTAAGTAACGGTTAATGTAAAAAGTCGTTTTAATGCTTTTTACATAGTGTTGTAATTAGTTTTAATGGATCATGTCTGCATTCATATCTTTACTTGATACGCTATTAGCAAGCAACTTGAAATGACTAAAATGTTGATTGCCGCTCGCACTATCCATGGAAATCTTGAGTAATCAATTTTCGCATAGTCACCTAAAACCACACCGAGACCCATAAATAAAAACCATGGAGTTAGGAGTAGGGTAAATTTCCATTTTATTAACATAATCGCTAGGTCATGTATAAATCCACAAATAACAAAAGTGATTATCAGCGAGAGCGCTTGTGGTAAGATGAGTTTTAGCGGTTTGAATATATATTTCCCTAGATAGAATCCCCATATGGGATTCCAATATTGCCAGAATATAGAAAACGTTCCAGCTCCCATAGAGCGATTTAACATATTTCGAAGGGAATCACCGTTACCTAAGGGCACACCGTTTCTTCTTTTTACGTAATCGGATAAATTCAAATTTATATTTTCTGTTATTTAAATAATTACAACAACAGGCTAAGACCAGTTCTATTCATCTTATCCTACTGCATGTTTAAGTAGTTTTATTTATCCTCTGTTTAAATTGATATTAAGATGAATTAAAAAGAGTTAATAAGAAAGCACGAACATTGGCTTACGCTTAAGAATTACAGTGAATACACCATTCAGTCCTATCTATACAAATTCGTATTTTCTGACCTCCCCAACTATAAATCGTGTCTGATGAATTTAAGGGCATCGCCTTTTTTAAAACGTATCTGTAAGGAATTCAGATTTCTCAGTTCATAGGTGTATGCAAAGACCTGACAGGTATTGTCTCCAAGAGATCGCTTTGCGGGAAACCTGGCGGACTAATGGCAACACAGCTCATGGTATGCTTATTGCAAAGTAAACCGACACAGATCAGACGAACCGAAGCGTTTGATTGGCTTGACAACAGGGAGGAGTTCTTTAGGGTGCATCAGGATATAGAAATGCAAAAGTCAATTGAGCTATTTGAGAAGTGAAGAATAGAATTGAAATTATCTCATATAAAAAAAGACCTGACAGGTTTTTAAAAACCTGACAGGTCTTGGATTCTTTTAATCTTAAAATTCAGATAATAATTATAAAACCATCGCGAGTGGATTTTCGAGCATTTGCTGCATCGTATTTAAGAATGCTGCTGCTTTTGCGCCATCCACGATTCGATGATCACTGCTAAGCGTCATCTTCATTCGCTTGCCGGGAACCACTTCTCCGTCTTTTACAACAGGAACATCGCGAATAGCTCCTACAGCGAGTATACAGGCGTTTGGAGGGTTTATGATTGCTGTAAACTCTTCAATACCGAACATTCCTAAGTTTGAAATGGTAAACGTGCTGCCTTCCATCTCTTCAGGCTGCAGTTTACGGTCGCGTGCTTTACCTGCCAGTTCTTTTGTTTCTACAGAAATCTGACGGAGGTTTTTCTTATCTGAATGGTTAATGACCGGTGTCATGAGACCTTCGTCAATGGCTACAGCAACAGCAACATTCACATCACCATGCTTGCGGATCTTATCACCCAGCCATGAAGAGTTTACATCCGGATGACGGCGCAGAGCTGCAGAGGCGGCTTTTACGACAATATCATTAAAGCTGATTTTCACTTCGCTTACTTCATTCAGCTTTTTACGGGCTGCAATGGCGGATTCCATATCCACATCAATTGTTTCATAGAAATGCGGGTTGCTGAATTTACTTTCAGACAGGCGTCTGGCAATTGCTTTCCGCATCTGCGAAACTTTCACGTCCTCAGACTCTGTGTCTTCGAATGACGGCACATCAACAGTTGATGGAGTCGACGATTTCTCAGAGGGTTCGTATTCTTCAATATCTTTTTTGATCACTCGTCCGTCAGGACCTGATCCCTGTACATCAGAGAGATTAATACCTTTTTCCTTTGCCATATTTCGGGCTAGAGGTGACGCCTTAATTCTGCCGTCATCTTCCGAGGAAGCAGATGATTCGTTTGATTCTTCTTTTTCACCAGCCGATTCTTTCTTTTTATCAATATCACCCAGTATAGGATCAAATGCCTCTTTTTTACTTTCGCCGTTTTCAGATTTCGATTTTTCTTCAGATTTTGCTTCGGATTCCTGCTCTTTAGACTCTTCTTCATCTCCACCAAGAAGATCACTGATATCCTCGCCCTCTTCTCCGATAATAGCCATTGTACCACCCAATGGGACCGCATCACCCTCATTTACCAAGATTTTAAGGATAGTCCCGGCATCAAAAACTTCCACTTCCATCGTGGCTTTATCCGTTTCAACCTCTGCAATCACGTCACCGGATTCAACTTTGTCGCCTTCCTTTACATTCCAGGAGGCAATAACGCCCTCTTCCATGGTGTCGCTGAGCTTGGGCATTTCAATTTTTTCGGCCATAATCGTCTTTCCTAAATTTTAAATGGATAAATGAATTAGTAAATCCCGGTTTTAAAAAGGGTAGCAAGTGTGTGTGCAAAACGCAAAAAGTAAGTTCTTAACCAGACAGTTTAAAAAAGCTTTCTGATACGAGCTTATAGTACACCTCACATGCTATGAAATTTATTTCCGGTACGTAACTGTGTTCACGGCTTCGACTACGTTTTTTGCATCCGGCAGCCAAAGATCAAAAAGAGGCTTGGAAAACGGAGCGTTCACGTCCGGCAGTGTTACTCGCTGAACAGGTGCATCCAGATAATCGAATGCTTCCCGCTGTATCAAAAACCCTACCTCTGATGCAAGTCCGCCAAACGGGTGTGATTCATCGACCACCACACAGCGGTTCGTTTTCTTAATCGATTCAATAATCATCTCAATATCAAGCGGTTTGATGGTTCTTGGATCGATGATCTCGCACTCTACACCATCTTTTGCAAGTTCTTTGGCGGCGTTTTGAGCAATATGGTACATTTTTCCAGTCGCTACCACCGTTACATCATCCCCATCGCGCTTGATCTTACCTTTGCCGATCGGAATCGTGAAATCTTCTTCCTCGGTCACCTCACCTTTCAGTCCATACATCTGTTCAGACTCCATAAACAATACGGGATCTTCATCCCGGATGGCTGATTTCAACAGACCCTTGGCATCCTCAGGCTCTGATGTATAAATCACTTTCAGGCCGGGAAACATAGCATACATAGAATCGTAGGCCACTGAATGTGTGGCTCCAAGTTGTCCCGCTGACGCATTTGGTCCGCGAAACACAATCGGTGTAGATACCTGTCCGCCAAGCATGTATCTGGCTTTGGATGCATGGTTGATGATTTGATCGGCTGCTAACACGGCGAAGTTGAATGTCATAAATTCTACAATGGGACGGAGTCCGTTCATTGCGGCACCAACACCTATTCCGGCAAAACCAAGCTCAGATATGGGTGTATCAATCACCCTTCGAAATCCATATTTATCTAACAGCCCTTCCGTTACCTTATAAGCTCCGTTATATTCGGCAACCTCCTCACCCATAATGAAGACGTCCTCATCAAGTTCCATCTCCTCGTCAATTGCCTGTTTAATCGCTTCTCGAAATTGTAATTCAGCCATCTCAGCTTATTAGATTAGTTTTTAAATTTGGTTGAGTAACGTGTCACTATTTATTTGTGAAAGTGAGGTTCACCTGCAAACATATCTTCATAGAGAGCATCATCTTCAGGAAATGGGGAATCCTCAGCAAAATCAATGGCTTCAAGAACTGTATCCTCTATTTTGTCCTGAATTTTTTCAAGCTCTTCTTCTCCGGCAATATCCTTATCAAGAATATATGTTTTAAGACGCTCGATGGGATCTATATTCTGGTATTCCTCAAGCTCTTCTTTCGAGCGGTATTTTTGCGGATCCGACATCGAGTGTCCTCTGTAGCGATATGTTCTGATCTCCACAAACCACGGTTCACTGTTCTTACGTACATCCTTGGCAATTTTTTGCATTTCTTCATACACGGTGAACACATCCATACCGTTCAGTACTTTACTCTTCATCCCGTATGCTTTTGCACGGTCTACAATCTCATTGACCGTATGCCGGCGTGCTGCCGTTCCCATTGAATAGCCGTTGTTTTCTACAACGTAAATGGCGGGGAGCTTCCAGAGCTGACTCATATTCATTGTTTCATGAAGCGCTCCCTGGTCAACCGCACCATCACCCAGGAAACAGGCCATCACGCGATCATTATCCTTATATTTATTGGCAAATGCGATACCGCCTCCGAGTGGAATATGACCGCCTACAATACCGTAACCGCCCCAGTAGTGATTCTCAACTTTGGCAAAGTGCATGGAACCACCTTTACCTTTAGAGCATCCCGTGGCTTTTCCATAAAGCTCAGCCATTCCTTCATTTGGCGTTACGCCTCTAACAAGTCCCCAGCCATGATCGCGATAGGCGGTAATTATATCATCATCGTCGTTAAACGCAAAAACGGTTCCTGTGGAGATAGCTTCCTGGCCAATGTAAAGGTGAAGAAACCCGCCGAATTTACCTTTTTGATACATCTGCATGGCCCGCTCCTCGAACCGGCGCTGAAGATACATCATTTCGAACATATCCAATACCTGATCGTTCTTCAACTTAAGCTGCTTATGCGTCTTACTCGTAGGATCCGGAAGGTCAACAGCTTTATCAATTTTGCTGTCCCCCTCTTTGTTAATTCCTACTGGTGCAAAAATGCCTTCGTCTTTTATCTTGGCCATTATATCAGTAATTAAATGTTGTTCAATTCAAATTTTTTGACAGACTTAAAGTATACCCAAATTTTCAGAAATTTTCAGATCTTCATGCCAACTGCTCCCGAATCCACCCGGCAGCCGCTTCAAAAACATCTTCTATCTTCTCCGGATTCCGTCCGCCTGCCGTTGCAAGGTCGGGCTGTCCGCCCCCGCCGCCGCCAACAATACGTCCAAGTACGGATACCAGCTTGCCTGCCTGTAGGTTTTTCTTGTTCAGGTCGGGTGTGATAGCCGCCATCAACACTACTTTTCCTTCCTCGGTCTTTGATGCCAGCACAATGACTGCTTCTGAATTCATCTTCTGCAGCGCCCTATATCCCATTTCTTTAAGGAGGTCCATATCCGCACCCGGCACTGTGCCGGTATAAAGAGTAACCGACTCTACTTCCGTTCCCGATTCCAGGATTACGTCAAGCTCTCCGGATGCCTGCTGTTTCTGTAGCTTTTCAAGTTCACGATGAAGATCTTTGTTCTGTGTGATAAGTTTATGAACTTCGTCAGCTATATTTGTTGAGCTTCCCAAAACGGACGATACTTTCTGCAGATTCTGCTTCTCCTGCCGTAACAGTTCATCAGCTTTTTTTCCAGCCACAGCCTCTACCCGGCGAACACCTGCCGCAGCAGATGATTCACTAAGAAATCTAAAGTATCCGATCTCACCGGTCGCGGTCACGTGTGTTCCGCCACAAAGTTCCATAGAGTAATCCGGATCAAACGTTACCACGCGGACAACATCTCCATATTTTTCACCAAATAGCATCATTGCACCTTTATCCCGTGCCTGATCAATTGGCATCTCCTCAATCATTGCAGGAATATTTTCCTGGATCTTCTCATTCACGCGCTTTTCAATAGCGTTTAGCTGTTCATTCGTGACGGCTTCGTAATGAGAAAAATCAAAGCGAAGACGATCAGGCTCTACAAGAGAACCTTTTTGGCCTACGTGATCGCCAAGCGTTTCACGGAGTGCGGCGTGCATCAGATGGGTCACCGTATGATGCTTTTGAATCTCAGATCGTTTCCCTACATCAACCTTTGCAGTCCAAATTCCAGAGGGATCTTCCGGCAGCCTATCTACAAAATGCTCAAAGCCCCGGTTTGATTTTTGGACGTCTTTAATTTTTATCACCTCACCGTCGCGACTTAAAGTCCCTGAATCTGCAATCTGCCCACCAGATTCAGCATAAAAGGGTGTTCGATCAAGCCATAAAGATGGTTTATCACTATCTCGATTCAAAGCTGTTATCTCAACATCAGCCTCGGTTTTTTCATAACCCACAAATTGAAATCCGGCGTCTTCTTTAATCTCTTCAATATTTCGGCCACTTTCACCTGATGTAAATTTACCTTCTGCCCGGGCTCTCACCTTCTGTTCCTGCATCAGAGATTCAAAGGTGTCAATATCTACTTCTATGCCTTTTTCACGCGCCATTAGTTCTGTGAGATCGATCGGAAAACCATAGGTGTCGTGAAGCTTAAACGCATCCTCGCCAGACACACTCTCTTCACCTTCTGTCATCTGTTCAAACAGTTCAATACCCTGACCCAATGTTTTCAAAAAGCTGGTTTCTTCCGCTTTGATAACGTTTTGAACGTATTTGAGCTGTCCTATCAGTTCAGGAAAAACATCTTTAAACTGATCAGCAAGGACGGGTACAAGCTGAAACATAAATGGCTTTTTGAAGTCAAGCCTGTCCCAACCATACCTTACAGCGCGACGGAGAATACGTCTTACAACAAAACCCCGCCCCTCATTTGAGGGTGATGCGCCATCTGCAATAGAAAAACTCACCGCACGAATATGATCGGCAATAACCCGCATGGCAATATCTGTTTTCGGATTATTACCGTATGGCACGCCGCTCATTTCAGAAATAGCATCGATCAGCGGGGTAAAAATGTCTGCGTCATAATTCGATTTCTTACCCTGCAGAACGGCACAGATCCGCTCAAACCCCATTCCTGTATCCACGTGCTGGGCCGGCAGCTCGGAAAGTTTCGAGCTTTCGTCTCTGTTAAACTGAATAAAGACCAGGTTCCAGATCTCCATCACACGGGGATCATCCATGTTCACCAGTTCAGCACCCGGCTTCTTTTTGCGCTCTTCATCGGAACGCAAATCGATATGAACCTCTGAACATGGGCCGCAGGGTCCGGTTGCCCCCATCTCCCAAAAGTTATCTTTCTTGCCAAACTTCAGAATGTGTTCTGAATTTATATCCGTTTTGTTTTTCCAAAGCTCAATAGCCTCCTCATCAACAGGAAGCCCATCTTCTTCATCCCCTCCAAATACAGTTGCATACAGGCGATCCGGTTCGAGGCCCCATCGATCAACTAATAGCTCCCACGCCCATTCAATTGCCTCTTCCTTGAAATAGTCGCCAAACGACCAGTTTCCCAGCATTTCAAAAAGCGTATGGTGGTAAGTATCATGGCCAACCTCATCAAGGTCGTTGTGCTTTCCGCTCACACGGATACAGCGCTGGGTATTTGCCGCACGGTTCCAGACTTTACCCTCCTCTTTTACCCCTGGTTCATCACCCAGAAAAATAGGTTTAAAGGGATTCATCCCTGCATTCGTAAATAGCAATGTCGGATCATTTTTCGGTACAACAGGGGCACTGTCGACAATGAGATGATCTTTCTCTTTAAAAAAATCAAAAAAGTCTTGCCTGATCTCTTTCGAGGACTTCACGGACATAAAATGTAGTTGATGGTTTAGCAGTTTTAGTAAGCCTTCTAAAATAGAAAAAAAAGAGTTCAACCTCACCCCTTCATCTGAACTCTTATCCACTATGAATCACGATCAAAAAAGCTATCTTAATACTGAACATCAAATTCAGACTATAGATATGAGAACAATTGCGAACTATTTCCTTTACGGACTGATTTTTATTTTCCCTCTTTTTGCTACGTTCTATGTTATTGTATTCCTGGTAAATTGGGTTGATAACACACTCTACAGTATCCTTTTTGGATGGCTGCCTTTTGACTTGCCGGGGCTTGGAATCATTACTGCTTTCTTCATTATCGTGATACTGGGCTTTATCGTTACCCGCGCATTCACAAATCCCGTAATCAAATATTTTGAGAGGCTTGTTGAAAAAACACCCTTTGTCAAAATCATCTATACCTCTTTTAAAGATCTCACAGAATCGCTTCTGGGTGATAAAAAACGATTCAACCGGCCGGCAAGAGTAAAACTTACAGATGGTGTGGAGCGTATTGGTTTTATTACAGAAGAAAATTTATCAAATTTTGGTATTGAAGACCGCGTCGCCGTTTATTTTCCACACTCATACAATTTTTCCGGCAACCTGTTTTTAGTAGATCCGATGATGATAACTCCACTGAACATAGATCCGTCGGATGCATTGAAATTCGCTATCTCAGCCGGTGTTACACAGGTATCAAAAGTTAAAGAATAGGTTTATCCGGATGATTAGCTCCCCATTTGATGATACAGAACTGAAGGATTTACGACTTCTTTTTCCTCTTACACAATCCGGGCTTGTGTACATGAATCACGCCGCCATTGGCCCGCTGCCAACACCTACTTATAATGCAGTCCAGCGCTGTATTCAGGTTCGTAATAGCGGTACCGTGGAAAATTTCGAAGAAGGAATGCAGATAATTGAAGATACCCGCAATAGGGCTGCCCGATATATCAATGCCCCCAATGATGAGCAAATCACATTTTTGGGCAACACTTCGGATGCAATTTCTGCCATTTCTGAGGGACTACATTGGGATGAGGGCGACGAAATTATTCTTAACACCCTTGAATTCCCGACGAATGTTCAGCCATTTCGAAGGCTGGAATTACTTGGAGTTGTTATAAAGTATGTTCAGGCTGAAAACCACACGTTTGATGTGAGCGAAATAGAAGCTCTTATCACCCCAAAAACGAAACTCATATCCGTGAGTGCAGTGCAATATCTCAGTGGTTTCCGGGCCGATCTTCAGGCAATTGGTAATCTCTGCAGCTCAAACAATATTCTTTTTGTAGTGGATGCAATCCAGGCACTTGGAGCAACACCCCTGGATGTTCAGTCATGCAAGATAGATGCTCTCGGAACCGGTGCGCACAAGTGGCTCATGTCACCCATGGGTATTGGCTTTCTTTATCTATCAGACAAAATGAGTGATTTGATTGAACCCTTCAAAACCGGCTGGCTTTCAGTGGAAGACCCATGGGAACTGTCGGAATTTGAAAAATCCTGGTTACCGGTCAATCAGCATCTTGAAACCGGAACACCTAATCTTCTTGGAATTTCAGGACTTGGTGCTTCGTTGAAAGTATTTGAAGATGTTGGCACGAATAACATTCAACAACATATTTTACACCTGAGCGGATATGCCATTGATCGTTTGAAAAATAAAAGTGGTATCAATGTAATCACTTCCGAAGATGCCTCACGGCGGATGGGAATTGTTACATTTTCAAATGAGACAACAAATAAGAATGACATGGATAGTATTATACATAATTTAAAGGAAGATCAGATTACTATCTCAGCCCGTGAAGGTTACTTCCGAATCAGTCCGCACTTTTACAACACTAAAGAAGAAATCGATATTGTTATCAATTCGTTATTTAATCATCTCTAAACAGATATGGACATTCCTGATCTGAACAAGTTTTACGACACTACGAAAAAGCTGATTGGCGGTACTATTGCAAAGGCAATTGATGATGATATATTAACCCAGGGAGCAGCCATCGCTTTTTACACTGTTTTTTCGGTTGCACCACTTTTTATTCTCATGGTATCTGTATCAGATATATTTCTTAGTGAAGAATACATTCGGACCGAGGTTCAGGCACTGATGAGTGATTTTGTGGGACCGGATATTACATCATCGCTTTTTCAGTATATCGGGGAGGTCAACTTCAGTGCTTCAGGTATATTCACCACGATTATTGCTTCTCTTACCCTCGCCTTTGGTGCCACAACAGTTATTACCCAGCTCAAACATACACTGAATATAATCTGGAATATCGAATCGGTTCAGATTAATTCGGTTTGGAACTTTCTGCTGAACCGGCTTCTCTCTTTTGGTGTCATCATCCTCGCAACGGCACTGCTGGTCGTATCATTGCTGGCTGAAGTTGTAATTGGTATCATATCAGAATTCTTTTCCCAATCATTTTTAAATATTGATTTCGGTTCATACCTGATGGTGACTGAACTCACAACTGTAGCGTTTGCGATGGTATTTTTCGCCCTTATTTTTAAAATTCTACCAGATGTAAATGCGCCGTGGAAAGACATCTTTGTTGGTGCAATTGCAACTACCGCTCTTTTCATGCTGGGCAAGTATTTTATAGGCCTCTATCTCACAGCATCAGGAATAAGCACGGCCTACAGGGCAGCCGGTTCACTGGTAATATTTATTGTATGGGTATACTACAATGTTCAGACCATTTTACTGGGCGCCGTTTTCACCCAGGTATACACAGATATGTTTGGAGGTAAAATTATACCCTACAAGTATGTAAAGCTTAAAAACCAGCCTTAACATCCCAAAGTCTCTGAACCGATTACCAACGTCTTTCAATTCAACTAGTAGACTTCCTCAAAGGTGCGGTCAGATGGCTTGATATACCTTTTAAACTTATCAGATGGGATGTCATCCAGCGAATCGGGAAGTTCTTTTCTGATCTGAACGTAATCAAGCAGATTGAGTCGTACTAACTGCTTATAAATGCCCATTTCCATTCCCTTCATCCCGCATATGTAAATAAGTGTGTTATCTTTCTGGAGAATCGGCAGCAATAGATTTTCTTCATCTTCGAGCTGGGTCTGAACATAAAACTTCGATCCGTCACTGCGTCTGGCTTCTCTGGATATGGATTTCAGATAATGAAAATTATCGTGAGTCTCGGCTATCTCTTCAAGAAAATCAGAATACAACAGGTCCGTTCTATAGGGACAGCCAAAAATCAGGGCACAGTCATTTTCATATGACTCATCTTTAAAGAGCTCTTTAATCATTCCGCGATAAGGGGCAACACCCGTTCCGGTAGCAAAAAATATGTAATTATAGGCACCGGCATTTTCCGGTAGCAAAAATCGTTTACCACTCGGTCCGGTCATTTGAACTTTATCACCCGGCTGCAGGTCTGCCAAATAATTAGATGCCACACCCAGGTAAAGCTTGTTCTCCTGCTCCTCAATCGTTCTCTTCACCGTTGTAGACACCAGGTGTTTCTTGCCGTGCTCACCAAATGTGGGTGATGATACTGAATAGAGACGCAGCTTGTGCGGACGACCGCTCTCATCTTCACCGGGAGGCAAAATACCAACCGACTGTCCCACCCGTATTCTGTTTTCAAGTTCAGTACCCGATACATCAAAAGTTATGTGCCGTACTATGTTTGGACTTGACTCCTTTGTAACGATGTAATTCTCAACCACTTCTACCTCAACAGGATCTTTCGGGGAGTAGATATTCAATTCTACTTCGGGAAGAATAAGCTCAGTCATAATAAATCTGTCGTTCTGTTTTTAATTTTATCGTGATACTTGTCACTGTAAATCATATCTGACAAACATCGTTTCTATAATAGGAGACTCACAGGTAATTAAACAACGATTATTATCTGAATGGAAACGCTTTTATCCAAAAAACCTTAACATTTACGATTTATGACAGCGGAAATTCAAAGGTTCGATCCACGAACTCAGCATTTACATCTGCAGTATGAGAGGCCATTAAAATTAAGGCCCCTCTCGATTTGGCTTCTACCAGCATCTTCTCAACCTCACCACGAGTGGAACTATCTAGTCCCCGAAGAGGCTCATCAAGTATAAGTACCTTTGGCCGTGTGATAAATGCAGCTGCTACCTGCGTTTTTTTCTTCATCCCTGTTGAATACGTCCCAATTTGTTCATTTCGGTCGTCCAGCAGTGATAGCCGGTCAAAGATATCATTTATCTCTTTTTCAGATAATTCACTCCAAAGATTACGGCTTCGCAAAACCCACTCCAGAAGCTCTACGGCCGACAGATGTACCGGAAGGCTCTCCTGATCATGCACTAATCCAACATCTTTCAGATACGCTTGCGGATTTTCGTGGATGTTCATGTTTTTATACGTGATGTACCCCGATGTAGGAAACGAGTTTACCGAGAGCAATCTTAAAAACGTTGTTTTGCCTGATCCATTCGGCCCCGTTAAACCTATAAATTCCCCCTTCCGAAAAGTCTCATTCACTGATGAAAAAACAAGTTTTCCGGCTTTAAACTGCTTGGTGATATTGTTCAGTTCAATCATGAGAGTATCAGGTTGTAGCTTTTTGATAGAAGGTTGCAATCAGCGAAATTATGGCTGCTGAAGCTATATAAAGAAGTATTATACCGCCTTGTGCAGCGTAAGAGACGTGATCAAAAATGAGCGAGTTAACCCAGATGCTGAGAGCAAGTATTAGTATCCAGCGGAATTGAATCCAGACACGGACCAGGGTCCATTGAAATGCAGATCCAAGCCAGCGGCGAAACCACGCGGGTGCATATTCATCTGACAGAGAGATGATAATGATAGCATGATGGAATATTGCAAAGAGCACCCAGGCTGATATCATTGTCTGCTCAGCCGGCCGCTGATAAGAAAGCAGCCAGATAAGAAGATGACCGATCAAAAGAACCCGGCCAGCCGGAAACTTGCGATCAAGCTGTAGTAATGTGGCCCAGACATGACTTTTAATGGCTCCTGGAACCCACCAGAGCTGCTCGACCTTAATTTTAGATTCAGCCTCTTTACCTGCAATTGTTTCCCCAAAGAATTCATTGAAAAATGCATGGGTTGAATAAAAGTCCCGGACGAGATGTTTGTAAAGCCTGATCATCAGAACGGTTGCTGCAATCAAGAATACAACAGCGGGAATCAGTTCATACAATGACCCGTAGCTGCTGTAGAACATTGCACCTACTGAAACTCCGATCATACCCATTCCGCCAACTATTACAGTATTGATGAAGCTTGGAATAGAGCCCGGGTCTATTGGGTATTTGAAATACTCCCCCACATCTGCCCTGAGCTTGCGGCCTTTTTCTGACTCCTTCCAAAATCTCGATTTTTCTCCTGAACGCGTATACAAACTTATTGAAATGCCCATCAACCCAATAAAGAAAAATGAACCTGCAGCAAAGTAGAGCAGTTTACTTCCAAGATCGGTTAAAGGTGAACTAATGTCACCGAAACAGACTGTTCCAATTACGACAACTGCACCGGATTGGACAGCGCCGGTTCGTTTCAGAATATGACGAAAAATGCCGCTGGACCCTCGGTTACCTAATTGGAGTATTACGGCGTAGGGATCGGGGAATAACAGGTACGGAGTAATAAATGCTATCAGCGCAGAGCTAAAAAAAAGCAGCATTCGCAACGATACCACACGATTAGCCAGCGTACTCGTTCCGGTCCAGACCAGAGCCGCAATGATAAGCAGAGCGTAGAGGGCAAGACGGCCCTGGATTGAATATGTGAGTATATCTTTCTTTGCGATGGCTTGTTTACTTATGAAACTTCGTGAATTAGCTGGTAAAAACTTTGTTACTCAGATTATGATCTGTAAGTGCCCTGGCGTCGTGTGATTGAATCCACATTTGGACAGTATCAGAAAACGCTTAAAATAAGACAGAACTTGCACAAATCCCTATTCAAGATTCTTATCCAAATCTAATCAGATCGGGTTCAACTTTTGTAATGTGATTTTTTTATATTGAAGCTTATAAAAAAGCGGTTCCAATCAACAATTGAAATCAAAAATTTGTATGAAATTTTACGTTTGTATCAAGCAAGTACCCGATGTAAATGCGCCCCTTCAAATTAAGGACGGACAACTTGTCCAGGATGCCGACAGAAGCATCCTCAATGCATATGATGCATCAGCCGTTGAAGAGGCACTGGTGCTGAAAGAGACGCACGGAGCCGAGGTTGAGGTGGTACTCGCCGGCCCTGAAAAAGCAAAGGAAACCATTCGAAAAGCACTTGCTATGGGTGCCGACAAAGGAACGCATATCCTTACGGACGAAAATTCAAATCATGATTCATTCACATATGCGAACATCCTGGCGGCATTTTTTAAAGATAAAGAGTATGACTTTATCTCTTGCGGAAAACAATCTCAGGACACGGACTCCGGCCTGACCGGAAGCATGCTTGCACAGCTATTGAATCTGCCTTACGTAACAAATGCTGTTGCGCTTTCATATGAGGATGGCAAACTGCGTATCAAGCGACAGGGAGATGTTGGGCAGGAAATAATCGACCTCCCCTCTCCCGGACTGATCACCTGTTCCAACGATATGAATGATCCCAGAATACCGAGCCTAAAAGGTATTATGCAATCAAAACGCAAACCTGTGGACACCATCAGCGCTGATGATCTCGATTCTGAAAATGATCTATCGCCCAAAACAAAAATTCTTGGCTATGAAGAGAAACCGGGACGTGAGCCCGGTCAAAAGTTTGATGGTGAACCAGATGAAGTAGCCAAAAAGGTTGCTCAGCTTCTCGACTCAGAAGAAAATCTTATCTGACATCCTTTACTTGATGATTTACAACCCAGAGGCACTACCCATTTTTGAAACTTTTTAAGAATTATACAGACTTATGAGTACACTCTTAACCTATATCAGTGTAAAAGACGGAAAAATCAAGCGGTCATCACTCGAAGTACTATCACGATGTGTTGAACTTGCCGGTGAACACGGTCATGACGCTGCTGCTATTGTTATTGATTCAGACGCGTCATCATATACTGACCAGCTAATGAATTACGGCGCCGGCACAATTTACACTATCGAAGATCCGATATTCAAAAATCACCTGAACACACCGTTGATCCGTGCGCTATCCCTGGCAATGGAAAAGATTGAGCCTTCTGTGCTTGCCATGGCCTCTACCGAGGGATCCAAAGATATTTTAGGCGCACTGGCTGCCAACCAGGATGCAGCCTCCCTGGCTGATATGTCAGAATTTGAACTCACTGAAAATGGAGTTAAAGGCAAGCGCCCGGTGATGGCTGCGAAGATAATCGCAAAGGTTGAAGCGGAAGAATACCCGGTCATTCTTACAGTAAGGGCCGGTTCTTACGATGTGAATGAAGTGGAGGGTGATACATCCGTCGAATCTATTGACTTCTCTTTCTCTGATGATGAGCTCCAAACCACGTTGAAAGAAATTCTGAGTGCTTCAGGCGATAAGATTGACCTTTCAGAGGCGGAAGCCGTTGTTTCTGCCGGACGGGGAGTAAAAGATGAGGAAGCACGGAATATGGTTTCTGAACTTGCATCCCTTCTTAACGCAGGTATTGGCGCCTCACGCGCCCTTACAGAAGCCGGCGATTACGATCCGAGCCTTCAAATTGGCCAAACAGGAAAAGTGGTTGCGCCTCAGCTTTATATCGCGATCGGTATCTCAGGAGCTATTCAGCATGTTGCCGGAATGGCTAACTCAAAAGTAATAGTGGCCATCAACAAAGATCCAGATGCTCCCATTTTTGATATTGCTGATTACGGAATTGTAGGTGATCTCTATAAAGTACTGCCTCCATTTATTGAAGAAATCAAAAAATTAAAGAATTAGTCTTTAGATATGAGACTTGAGACTATAGATCTGAGTTACAAACAATCTCATCATTTATACATTTCTCGTTCTCTCTACTCAAGACTCATCACTAGACAACGTATATCCTATGGATGAAAAGTTTGACTGTATTATTGTAGGTGCAGGCGTAGCAGGACTTGCTGCAGCCATGACTCTTGCCCGCAACAACATGAAGTTTCTGCTCATCGAAAAGGGCGAATTTCCCGGCTCAAAAAATGTTTCCGGCGGTGTTCTTTGGGGCACCGACCTTGCGAAGCTGGTTCCCAATTACTGGGAAGAAGATGGCGGCTGGGATCGGTTTATCAACCACCGCAGGCTGACTTTTATGGATGATCAGTCAACATTTTCAGTTGATTTCAAATCATCGCATTTTAATGAGCCACCCTATGCGGGTGTGGTTGTGTTACGTTCAAAGTTTGACCGCTGGCTGGCCGATAAAGTCCAGGAGGCGATTGATGAAAGTGATTTTGCGATGGACTCCTTTATTGCACCTAATATTCTCGTAGAAGAGGTTCTTCAGGAAGATGGGAAAGTTGTTGGTATCAGAACGGGTGACGAGAAGTTCTATGCTGACTCAGTTATTCTTGCTGAAGGTGTAAACAACCTGCTCACGCGACAAGTGGGGCTTCAGGATAAATATGTACCGGCAGATCACATGCTCACCGGCATCAAAGAAATTATTCGGTTTGATCAGTCTGTGCTTGAAGACCGTTTTCAATTAAACGGCAAAAGCGGAATGAGCAATGAATTTGTTGGTTATGCAACCGAAGGCGTGGAAGGAGGCGGGTTTCTTTACACAAATAAAGACACCATTTCTCTTGGCCTTGTTCTTAGCATAAAAGATATGCGCGAAAAAGGAAAAAGCCCGCATGACATACTCAATGAATTCAAAAAACACCCGGTTATTGCAGACACAATTAAGGGTGGCGAAATTGTTGAGTATTCTGCACATGTGGTATCTTCCGGTGATAAACGGGTTGCCCCGGAAAAACTTTACAAGTCAGGACTTTTGGTTTGCGGAGAAGCAGCCAACCTATTGATGAACGCTGGAAAAGCAATTCAGGGTATGGATTACGCTATGCGATCGGGGATTCTGGCTGCTGAATCCATAACGAAAGCAAAAGAAAATGAGGACTTCAGCGAAGCATCTATGAAATCATACCAGAATTTGCTTGAAGACAGCTATATCATGAAAGACATCAATAATTTTCAGGACGCCGTACAGCTGCTCCACGATCCTGTAATGACCCAGAAGATGCCGAACCTTATTTGTGATTTTGGTCGTAATTTCTTCAGCATCAAAAATGAACCCACAAAAAAAGCACGCGAAATGTTACGCGACTCCGTTAAAAAACATGCCTCTTACTGGGATCTCATAAAAGTGGGTGCTAAAGGAGCTAAAGCGTTGTAGTGAGACGTGAGACTTAGGAGTGAAAAGGCAAAAGTGAAAAGTGAAAGAATCGAATTAAATTTTTTATAGA
>CAZVEP010000011.1:0-2516 GCA_964625635.1 uncultured Rhodohalobacter sp. | reverse complement strand
AAGTGAAGACCCGAAGATAAATTCACGTATTAACACATTCTCAAGACTCAAGACTCAAGACTCAAGACTATCACCTCCTTTTCACTTTTCACTGCAATAAAGACATTTAGTTTAATGAATAACAATCAGACAGCAGACATATGAAACTTTTATCTCTTCAGGAACGGCTTGGTCTTGTATCATACAGAAATCAGTCGAAGTCAGAAATTAAGCCCCATATAATGGTAGATACCGACGTGTGTAATTCTACCTGTCCGCACCATTGCACCACGTATGTATGTCCCGCTAACTGCTACACGAAAGATGAAAACGGTAAGGTACATTTTCAGGTCGAAGATTGTATTGAATGCGGAACATGCATGTATGCCTGCGATCAGGGGGCAGTAAGCTGGAATTTTCCTGATCCTGAAATTGGACGGGGCGTAACGTGGAATTATGGATAATGATCTGAAATTCTTTTAAAAATCACTTCTCATAAAAAAAGCTCTCATCGCAAAATGAGAGCTTTTTTTTACTTTATTTTTTAACAGTTGTTTAATTAACGAATAGTTCGATTCTCGATCCGTTCATTTCAACATTAACTGTTGTGGTAACAGAACCCATGTTTGATTCTACCATAACTTCTTGTGAACCTGTTGGAGCACCAACAATGGTAAATACCCCATTTTCATTTGTGGTTGCTGTCAGCTCACCATCTTCCATCATTACAGTTGCATTTGAGACTCTTTCGTAAGTGTCTTCAACCATCACAACACCCGTTACAGCTGTTCGGTCTTCAGATGCCATTGGTCCGGATGGGCCGCACGCGACACCCACAAACATTAAAAATATAGCAGCAATCGAGAGTAGTTTTACTTTACGCATGATAAAATGGTATTTGGTTTATGGTTAATTAAGAATACATATATGAAAATACAGCTGAGAATGTTCCATTACCAACCATTTTTTTGAAATCTTCTTAAATAGCTGGTGCAGCTGAGGATCAACCCTATCGTAATTACCCGTAAGTTAATCCATTCCGCCTTTGAAGCTGCTTCTTTCTTTAGTTATAGTTTGATGCTGTTCATCAATTATTTTTAACAAAAGATATAAATGAAAACTCAATGCAATTCGTTAAATTATGGAAGCGTTTCCAATTTAAAATTTAATGATTGTATTATGAGTTTAGATGTACTTGAACAAGTTTCAAACCTATCGTTTGATCTCTCTGAAGATCAGGCTATGATCCGCGATAGCGTTCGCGATTTTGCAGAGCGACACATTGCCCCCGATGTTATAAGCAGAGACACAAATAAAGAGTTTCCTCACGATCTTATTAAAATGCTGGCCGATCAGGGCCTCCTCGGAATTTATCATGAGGAACAATACGGTGGCGCTGGTTTTGATACAGTAAGCTTTTGCCTTGCAATAGAAGAAATCGCACGATGGGATGCATCACTTGCCCTCACAGTTGCTTCTCATACCTCATTGGGTAGCGGTCATATTGCACATGCAGGCACTCATCAACAAAAAAAGAAGTACCTCACCCCCCTGGCCAAAGGCGAAAAACTTGCAGCCTGGTGCCTTACCGAACCCGGATCTGGCAGCGATGCTTCAGGAATGAAAACGACAGCCGTTAAGGATGGCGATAGCTGGGTTATTAACGGTTCCAAAATATTTATCACCCAGGGAACTGTAGGTGATATTTACGTGGTGCTCGCAAAAACTGATCCAACGCTTGGTACAAAAGGTATTAGCGCATTTATCGTCGAGCGGACACTGGACGGTGTGAAACCCGGCGAACCTATGCATAAGCTCGGGATGAATTCATCCGATACCTCTGAAGTCGTTTTCGAAGACGTTCGCATACCGGAAGAGAATTTACTCGGTGATCTGGGCAAAGGTTTTGTTGATACTATGGAAGTGCTCGACGGCGGCAGAATCGGGATTGGCGCACTTTCCGTTGGCATCGCCCGGGGAGCTCTCGAAGAATCCATGAAATATGCGAAAGAACGAAAACAGTTTGGAAGCTCCATTGGAGATTTTCAGGCCATTGAACATAAAATGGTAAACATGGCTACAGAGATTGATGCTGCACGCCTTCTTGTTCACCGCGCTGCCTGGTCTAAGGATAATGACAAACCGTTTACGAAGGAAGCGTCCATGGCGAAACTATTTTCATCAGAAATGGCTGAGCGAGCTGCACTTGAAGCCGTTCAGATACATGGCGGATATGGCTACACAAAAGAGTATCACGTAGAGCGATTTTTGCGCGATGTTAAGCTGATGACGATAGGCGAAGGCACATCAGAAATTCAGAGACTCATCCTTGCACGCCAGCTTAAAGATGAGATGGGTTATAATTCCTGATTAATTATTTAATTTGTGACATATCATCAAACCAGCCGGTCATATAACCGGCTGGTTTTTTTATGGATTGATAATCTCATCTTCTCTTCAATATACATCTCATAGGCTTTTAAAACCTGAGTTCGATTCATAATATGTTAATTGAGGCGTTTAAAAGGGCGTTTGTT
>CAZVEP010000010.1:0-47219 GCA_964625635.1 uncultured Rhodohalobacter sp. | reverse complement strand
CCACCAAGATACAATTTATGGCGCGATCAACTAAAAAGCCTTCACGTGATATTCTTTTCTGGAGTGGCGGTAAAGACTCGTTCCTGGCTCTAAAATACCTGCAAAACGAAAACGGCGACGACCCCCTGTTACTTACAACTTACGATGATGGAAGCGGATACGTTCCTCATCAACATATTCCCATCGAAACTATCAGGCAGCAGGCACTCGATTTGGGCCTTATACTTTTTACTGTCCCCCTATCCTATCCAGCCACGAATGAAGAATATCTGGAAGCTCTAAAAAATCATCTCGAGACAATACCGTTTGAAATTAATTGCCTCGTATTTGGAGACCTCCATCTTGAAGACATCCGGACATGGCGCGAGGAACAGTTTGGTACTATGGGATTTGACCTTGCCTTTCCAATCTGGCAGAAATCGTATGATGAGCTGTTCGATCAACTGGAATATGAAAACGTGTTGATCCGGATTTCTGCGGTGATGGAAGATTTCAGCGATATAATTACGCCCGGGCAGATATTCGACCGTGCATTTGCCGAATCACTTCCTGAAGGTATCGACAATATGGGAGAGAACGGAGAGTTTCATACGGAGGTTTGTTTCTTATAGCACGTAGTGTTCAGTCAATTGAAAAGTGTCGGGGTAGTCATCGGATGAGTCAATTATTAGTTACTTCATCAGACTCAAATGTGCTTATTTTTTCAAAAAACTCATCCGATGACTTTCATGCTTTATCCGACAGTTCAAACTTGACTTAACAGTAGTCCATTTACGAATACTTTTCAACGTACCATTCGACTGTCTGAGACAAAAGCTTATCAAAATCCTGCGTCGGGCTCCAATCCAATTCACGCTTTATTTTTGATGCATCCACAGAGTAGCGAAAATCATGACCGGGACGATCGGTTACAAATGAAATGAGATTTTTGTAGTCACCCTCCGGCCCGTTACCTACTTTTTGATTCAGTATCTCGCAGATACTATTCACCAGTTCAATATTTTTCCACTCGTTATCACCACCAATGTTATACTGTTCACCCGCTTCCCCTGAATAAAAAACAGTTGCCAGTGCCCGGCAATGATCTTCCACATGCAGCCAGTCGCGAACGTTTTCACCTTTTCCGTAAACTGGGATTGGCTCACGGGCAAGAGCTTTTCGAATAACGGTGGGGATCAATTTCTCATCATGCTGATGACGGCCATAGTTATTGGAACAGTTCGTGATTACAGTATTCAGACCATAGGTATGAAAATAGGATCGTACCAGCATGTCGCTGCCGGCCTTGGTAGCTGAATAGGGTGAGTTTGGTGCATAGGGTGTTTGTTCGGTAAATGACCCCGTCTCACCCAGCGTGCCATAGACTTCATCGGTCGACACGTGCAAAAACCGTGGATTATCCATCGGGTTTCTTTCATCAAACCACAGCTGCCGGCACTCCTCAATTAAATTAAATGTGCCGATGATATTGGAAAGGACAAATGGTTCAGGGCCTTTGATCGAATTATCTACATGAGATTCGGCCGCAAGATGAAACACTCCTTCAGGTTTCCAGTTTTGAACTACCTGCCGTACATCATTCCGGTCTATCAGGTCCATCTTTTTAAAATGATATCGCCGATCGTGTTTTAAAGAATCCAGATAGGTAATATCTGATGCGTATGTCAGCTTATCGATGTTTAGTATTTCTGCCTCGGGATAGTGCTTATGGAGATGCAAAATAAGATTGGAGCCGATAAATCCGGCTCCACCAGTCACAATTAGTCGCATGGAATCTATAATTTAAAACAGGTTTTTATCATCAATATCTTTCAATAGCGGCAGCTTGCTGTCCTTTTCTGACAGCACCGGATCCGAAATATCCCAGTCAATATTAAGTTCAGGGTCATCCCAACGCACGCCCCTCTCAAGCTCTTTGCTGTAATAGTCGTTGCACTTGTAGTAAACCGTAGCCTCTTCCGATAAAACCGAGAAACCGTGGGCAAATCCGGTCGGAACGTAAAGCATGTGACGGTTTTCCTCACTCAACACGGCAGAATAATGCTGCTTGAAGGTTGGTGAGTTTTGCCTCATATCAACCACTACATCGAGGATGGTACCACAGGGAACCATCACCAGCTTTACCTGTGATGATGGAGGGAGCTGATAGTGCAGGCCCCGAAGTGCATTCTTTTTTGATTTAGAAATATTATCCTGGACAAACGATACATCAATACCGGCCTCCCGAAAAATGTGTTCTCTGAAAACTTCAACAAATTCACCCCGTGCGTCGCGATGCGGTTCCGGTTTAATCAGCAATACCGGATCAAGATCGGTTTTTTGAATAATCATAAGTGTCGTTCGTTTAGTTGATCAAGCAAAATTACCAAGCCATCTTTCCAGCCAATTGGTTTGAGCCCTAAATCTTCAATTTTCTGCGTTTTGAGAAGGGAATAGGCCGGCCGTTCTGCCTTCATCTCAAACTCTGATGAAGATACTGCTTCCAGAGTCGTTTTGGTACCCGTTAATCTGATTAATTCCTGCGCAACCCCATACCAGGTAGCAGCTCCTTTTGAGCTGATATGGAAATAACCCTCCTGGTTCATCTCAATTAGTTTCATTGTTTTTTCAACCACATCAAAACAATAGGTGGGCGATCCTGTCTGATCGTCAACCACGCGCAGTTTCTCTTTTTGTTCAGACAGTTGCAGTATTTTTTTTATAAAATTGTTGCCATACCTGCCGCAGAGCCAGGACACACGAATGATCATCCATTTTCCCGCAAATTTTTCAATGGCAATCTCCCCGCCTCTTTTTGATTTTCCATACACGTTTTTGGGGGCCGGAGGAAACTCTTCATCGTAACCATTCGGTAATTTTTTGTGATCTGATTCAGTTCCCTCAAAGACATAATCGGTACTGTAATGAACCAGGAATATATTAAGCCGATTGCAGGTATGCGCCAGATTTTGCACACCAATCTCATTCACCGAATGCGCGTCCTCCGGGTTGTCCTCTGCGTCATCCACTTTGGTATAAGCAGCACAGTTAACCAGAATATCCGGCTCCTCATCTGAGAGTAACTTGTAAATGGCATCGCTATCGGTAATGTCAAGGGTTGATGAATCCAGAGAAACAACACTGTGATCTGTATCTTCCAGCATTTGAACCCATTCACGGCCAAGCTGACCGGATGCACCAGTGATTACTATTTTCATCATTCACTCCAGTTTGTAGGCAAGCTGGTTTGCAATTTTATATGACTCAGGAGTTCCGGCATCAGTCCACCAGCCATCAAGAACCGAAAACCGCATTTTCCCATTGCTGATATAGTGATTGTTAACATCTGTAATTTCCAATTCACCCCGGCCAGAAGGTTTCAGGGTTTTAATCAGGTCGAACACCGCAGCATCAAACATATAAATTCCAGTAACCGCGTATTCAGACTTCGGCTGATCGGGTTTTTCTTCAATGCCAATTATCTTGTCGCCCTCAAGCTCAGCCACCCCAAATCGCTCAGGGTCATTTACCTTCTGAAGCAGAATCTGCCCCCCTGATCCAGGATAATTAGCGAGGGCACTTTTGAGGGAAGCTTCGAAAATATTATCCCCGAGAATGACCGTCATTGTATCGTCGCCGACAAAATTTTCGGCGAGGCCAAGTGCCTGTGCAATACCGCCTGCTTCATCCTGAACTTTATATGTGAATCGGCAACCAAAATCTTTTCCGGATCCCAGCAGGTTCACAACAGCACCCATATGATCGGTACCGGTCACAATTAAAATCTCATCCATTCCTGCTTCAATTAGCTTTTCAATGGGGTAATAGATCATAGGTTTTTTACCAACAGGCAATAGATGCTTGTTTGTCACCTTTGTAAGCGGAAACAGGCGAGAGCCGGTTCCGCCTGCCAGTACAATGCCTTTCATACTTATTCTGATGATTTAGTGTTTTTGAACAAACCTTGATTAGCTATAATACGAAAAATTAGAGCCGAACTTAATGATCAAATTGCAATGAATAGTTGGTTAACAACACGTCACCGGGCTGGCTTCCAATAGCATTACTGAAAATTGTGCCAGACATTTAGCTAGTCAGCGGCAACCGTCTATTTTAGTTCTGAAGCCGTTCGTATGATGAGGTATGTGACGGATCAACGTCCCGCAGCAGATTGTACGCTTCAAGACGCGTCTGAATGTCGGCAGCCTGGAGCATAGCTACAATTTCAGTGTATTTTGTATCAAAGAATATATCAAACAGATAGTTATTGCTGGTTCGCCGTTTTGTCTCTTCCATAGTGCTTAATGCCTGAATAACTTCATTGATGGCTTCTTGCGAATTAAGGGTAAACTGATCGAGCCCGTATCGATGATAGCGATAGTATGCCTCTCTAAGCGGCTGATAGTTCGGGTTTGTCAGATCAGAAATGAGTCCGTTTCGATTCCGCTGTGCTCCTATTGACCGGCCCCAGCCTGATGCTCCGCTATTTCTACCCAATTCAAAAATATCCTGTGCCTGGCTGTAAAAACGGGTTCCGCCCAGTTCATCAAAACTGTCGTAATCATAACCAAGTATCACAAACATATAAAAGTCGATGAAGCTGGTTAGATCATCAAATTGAAGCTCATCAAACACCAGGTTTTTATTTCTCGGATAGCCAAATGCCCAGTTATTATCGCTTAAGACCAAAGCCGCTGATTCCTGGATGGTGTTATAAATTGGCCGTCTCACACTAAAAACAGCCTCGGCCGTATAGTTAAACTGATCATCAACGCTGGTAAGTGCTATCTGTATCTGACAGCTGATCCGCTCGAACTCTTCAAATGTGTCGTCTGTCCAGCGGTTTCTGTTAATGTAGCTTTCAAGCGCTTCTTCCAGCTCATTAACATATTCATACGCATTTCCGCTAATCTGCCGTGTGTTCACCGTTACTTCACAGTTAAACTCCTGAGCCAGCGTTTCCACGGGGTTAGCTAAAAGAATAAATAAGGCAAAAAGAAAAACGGCCTTCAGTTTTTGAATTTTATTCCACATATTGATCGTAAATAAGAGAGAGAAAAAATCAAGAGAGCCATCATGATACAAAGGAATTTATTCTTTTGCGTAGTCGTGATATTTTGCGTTTGTAGAGTCGAAATTTCACACTGCCAAACAACAATCGGTGCACGCACACTCAGCATCGGACAAACAGGAGTTGCCCTTCCCAATCATCAATGGGCTGTCTTTTCTAATACTTCACTTCTATCAACGGATGAACGCTACATTTCATTTTACGGATTCCGTTATGCTGGAATTTCTGAAATCACCGATCTTGCCGCTTCTGCAGTTTTTTCTACCAGGCTGGGTTCATTTGGGGCTGGTTTCCATCGCTACGGGTTTGATTTATTCAACCGTACAGATATAAGGCTGGGATATAAAAAGCAATTCAGCAGTATTCACAGCGGTATGTCAGTCAGTTACTCTGTTGTTCAGCAATCCGGCGGGTACGGTTCCGCCGGCGCATTTGGATTAAATTTTGGGATTGCTGCTCAGATCCTTCAAACTCTTTGGTTTGCGGCAAGAGCAACAAATATCAATCAACCCTCCTACGGTAATTCAGACGAAAATTTACCCCGTGACCTTGCAATAGGAATCAGTTATTTGCCCGCGGAACGAGTATTGTTGTCGATTGATGCAGTGAAAGATGTCCGCTTCCCATTGTCTTTGAGGGCTGGTTCTGAATTTGAACTTATTGCCGGATTTTTTGCCAGAGCCGGCATCACCACGAATCCGCAGACCTACGCTGGAGGGTTTGGCTACACAACTGATCGATGGCAGATCAATATTGGCGTGCAGCAGCATATGCCATTGGGTTTGAGCCCGGCTGTGGATATGACCGTTAATTTTTAAGGGAGTGAATATGAAATCAAATCACTTCAGCTATCTGGCCGTTCAAAAATCATACTTGCAAACTGGTTTACTTTTTCTGTTAATACTCCTCGTAAGTTTTTCAACCAGTCCTGTTGTTACAGCGCAATCAGCTGAAAGTTCACGCGAACAAGTATTGGAGATCATTGAGCGAACTGTTGCTGATCTTGATCCTGAAACGTCAGAGCTTCAAATCACAGAACTTATTGAGCTCCTTGAGGAACTTGCTAATAACCCTGTTAATATCAATCGCGCAGGATTAGACGAGCTTGCCGGCGTACCCGCACTTAATCTACAAACCGCCCGGGCAATCATCACCTATCGAGAAACCACCAAACCATTTGAATCTATACTTGAATTACTGGAGGTTGATGGAATAGGAAGCGTCACATTTGAAAATATCCAACCCTTTCTTACGGTTGGAAAATCGGCTGACCTGAGAAAAGATCTCTACCTCAATCTGCGATACTGGACGCACAACAGTCGGCTCGAAACCCTCGCCGGCTATCAGCAAGTACTAACTCCTCGAGAGGGCTACAACAGGCCTGATTCACTCGGCGGATATCTTGGAAGTCCGGTTAAATACAACCACAGATTAAGATATAGGAGTGATCATATCTCGGTTAACCTGACGCAAGATAAGGACCCAGGTGAATCGCTTACGGGTCCATCTGATTTCGATTTCACATCCTGGCATGTAGCAATTGAAGACCTTGGATTGCTTGAGAATCTCATTGTAGGCGATTTCAGGGTTTCTTATGGACAAGGGCTCACCTTATGGAATGGCGGTGCTTTCGGTAAAAGCAGTAACATCATCGGGTCGGCAATTAAAAATGATCCGGGAATTCGACCCTATACATCTTACCAGGAAACCAATGGATTCCGTGGTATTGCAGCCACAGTGGGCCGGCAATTTCAGTTAAGCGGATTTTATTCAAACCGAAGCCGCACTGCAAGTGAGACAGAAGAAGGCTTCGTGAGATTTCCCACATCATCGGGTTTACACAGAACAACAAATGAATCGAATAGAAGGCTAAACCTTAATCAAGAGACAATTGGCGGTCGTGTTCGCTACCAGACTGCTTATGCCATCATTGGCGTGAGCGGCTATCATAACTTATTTAATCAAACGGTTGAAAAAGGAACTCAGCCTTATCAGCTCTTTGGGTTTGAGGGCAGAAAATTATCAGCCCTTGGAACAGATGTTCGCCTTAATATGGGACCGACGACAATATTCGGTGAATTAGCAAGATCATCGAACGGCAGCTTTGGCGGAATTACGGGCATAGAAATCAGTATTATGGAGACTTCAGACCTTGCTTTAGCGTACCGAAATTATGCCCGGGATTTTCAGTCGATATTTGGCAATGGCTTTGGAGAGCAATCGAGCCCACAAAATGAAATTGGTTTCTTTACAGGAATCAGGCAGCAAATAGGTAATAAATTACAACTAAATGCTTTTGTTGATTTTTTCAGCACACATGGGCCACGTTTCAGAAACACTCGCCCGACATCAGGATTTGACTGGCTGGCCAGGCTTGATTTCGAACCACTGGAAAAAATTGCTATCTATCTACAGGTGAAAGCCAAAAATTGGGAACAAGAGTTTGATACTTTAGATTCTTTCGGTCGTGAAACGCTTTTTATGGGTGAAGAGAGCCGATTCAACGCTCGTCTTCACATGGAATATTTCGTTCATGAAAATGTCAGACTCAGGACCCGACTTGACCTGGTTCAATACACTGAAACGTTTTCCAGTACGTCCACTGGCTATCTTATGTACCAGGATGTCCGGTTCACACCCTCTGCCAAGCTAACTGTGGATGCAAGAATTACTGTATTTGAAACGGATGACTTTAATTCCAGAGTGTTTCAGTTTGAAAATGATTTACTCTATGTGATGTCGAATGCAATGCTTTTTGATCAGGGGCAGCGTTCATACATTGTGTTCAGGTACCGGCCCTCATCACATATCATATTTCGTATAAAAGCTTCTACCACGCTTTACGAAAACCGGCAAGCGATCGGCAGTGGCTTAGACCTAATACGAGGCAAGCGAAAAACTGATCTCGGTGTACAACTGCAGTTTAAGTTATAGCTTATTATCTCTCTCTGAAGCTTTTATCCAATTATCTTAGAGTTTTAAAAGACCTCATATTCAATGCTATATTAAATTTTTAAGTCAATATAAATTTAATGCCTAATTATATTAGTAAAAAGCGCTTCCAATAAAAATATATTTTGCATGCCACGTATTTTATTTGATTATTTAATTCTTAGAAATCGATAATTTTCTCATCCCCATCCCATGGACAGTATGCCATTCCTTGAAAAATCAGCTTGCGGTGTAGGATTCATTGCCAGCCGAAATAACGAATTCTCGCATGAGAATCTTCAAAAAGCACTTCATGCTCTTAGCTGCGTGGAGCACCGCGGCGCCTGTAATGTTGATCAGGTATCAAGTGATGGTGCCGGGATTATGGCAGATATTCCTTTCAATCTATTTGGATACGAGCGGGGTGAAATTGCGGTGGCTACATTGTTTACTCCCCATGATGGCCAGCGCAGGCGAAAGGCTTTACGTGTTTTTGAGGAAACATTCGAATTTTTCAAATTACAAATACTGGACTATCGCACCGTACCCGTGAATTCGAGTGTGCTTGGTGATGTAGCCAGAGAGTCACTTCCATTTATAATTCAGGCGATTATCAAGCGGCCTGATCATTGCCGAACCGACAGTTCATTCGATAAACTGCTTCATTCAGCGAAGCAGATGAACCGAACAAAAATGCGGGAGAATGGAATTGTTAAGGAGTTTTTCTTTGCATCACTTTCTGCACGAACGATTGTATATAAAGCACTCACCAAGGCTGACAAGCTAAAGGAATTCTATCTTGATCTTCAAAATCCTGAGTTTAAAACACGGTTTGCACTTTTTCACCGGCGTTTTTCGACCAACACAAAAACGTCGTGGGATAAAACCCAACCCTTCAGAATTATCGCCCACAACGGCGAGATCAATACAATAACCGGAAATCGCTCGTGGGCTCTTTCCCGGGAAAAATATCTGGGCCTTCATAAAGACGAACTTCTTACACATAAAGAAATTAGTGATTCCGGCAGTTTGAATGAGATGGTGGAAGCACTGACATACCGCAGCAGTATTCCCTTTGTAGAGGATATACTGGCGATCATGATTCCGCCGGCCTCCAAAGACAACAGCTTTTATAAATTCTGGAGCCGCGCAATGGAACCGTGGGACGGACCTGCGCTGATTTCATTTTGTGATGGATCATCAATTGGCGCACGGCTAGACAGGAACGGATTCCGACCCTGCCGGTGGATGTCAACTGAGGATCACCTTTATGTCTCTTCTGAAGCAGGCTCGTTCGATATCGACGAATCACAGGTAATTGCAAAAGGCTCGCTCCATGCAGGTAACGGTATAAAGATGGATCTGTCGGTTGGAAAAGTCAGATTCAGAGATCCCAGCCGATCACGCGAAAATTTTGATGCCGATTTTATTCATCGTTTGACGCCCCTTAAATCTCAGTCGGTTGAGGAAGAGGATGCCAGTAATACAGATATGAATCTCTTCAGCTATACGAAAGAAGACGTTGATAAACTGCTGGTGCCCATGATCACCGATGCAAAAGAGCCAATTGGCTCTATGGGCGACACGGCAAGGCCCGCCATGTTTTCTGATCAGCCACGCTCCTTTTTTGATTTCTTTTACCAAAATTTTGCACAGGTAACCAATCCCCCGCTCGACTATATCAGGGAGAAAATGGTGACCGACTTATCGACATATATCGGCAAGCGTCCGAACATTTTTTCTCCAAAAGAACTGATACCACAGTTTCCAGGATTTGAGGTAGAATCTCCCATGCTGTCTCTGGGTCAGATGAAGACGCTACGAATGCTCAACAAGTCTACTTCAAGGGTCAAGACCGCCGAGTTCGATATGACGTTTGACCGCGTTCACGGGCATGTAGGATTTCGATCGGCTATACGCGAAATTACAGCTCAGGCTATTAAAGCAGTTCAGGAAGGTGTTACTATCCTGATCATTTCTGATCGTAACGCAACCTTTGATAACCCGCCTATTCCAAGTTTGCTCGTACTTCGGTCGCTTGTAAATGCCCTGAATGATTCAGGCTTGCGTCTGAATGCATCTATTGTGGTAGATACAGCTGAAGTTCGCAATACACACCATTTCTCTGCCCTCATCGGTTTTGGTGCAACGGGCGTCTGCCCATACCGGTCGCTCGAATTTGCCAGGTTTGAGGACAATAGAAAGCTTAAAAAGCTTTCACCTGACGAGCGTGAAGAGAACCTTATTAAGGCATACAATAATGGCCTGCTGAAGATTATGGCCAAATCCGGTATTTCAGTCGCCAGAAGCTACCAAAGCTCCAAGTTATTTACGGCTCTTGGAATTGGGGATGAAATCAAAGATCTCTTTTTCCCCGGCCTGTTCAGTCCTGTCGGAGGAATTGGCCTGAACCAGCTGGTTGATCAGATTCTGGATCACACAGAATTTGTAAATGATGAAGCCAACAAAGGTAAACTCATCAACACCTACCAGTACCGTGAGCATAATCGTGGCAAGAAGGGTGAAAAGCACTCCATGACCAATACACGGTCGAAGATTGTACATAAGCTCGTCCGGGATTCTGAATTTACACTTCAGGATAACGGCCTGTTCGAGGAATATCTGAAAGTTGGTTCAAAGGAAGAGCCGGTCAATATCCGGCACCTTTTTGACTTCAAACCACTTGCCGATCCTATTGATGAAGACGGCGTCGAATCACACAAAGAGATTGTTAAACGCTTTGGATCAGGCGCCATGAGTTTCGGCGCCATCAGTGCGGAATCACAGCGCGACATTTTCCTCGCTATGCGGGAGATGGGATCACGCTGTAATAGTGGCGAGGGTGGTGAAAATCCCTATTATTATACGTTGGGAATCACAGGATCTGTAAAACAAGTGGCCAGTGGCCGATTTGGCGTCACCGCCGAGTACCTTGTAGTAGGTGATGAGATTCAGATTAAAATTGCGCAGGGCGCCAAGCCCGGTGAGGGTGGTCAGCTGATGGGTGTAAAAGTGAATGAAGACATCGCTCATGCACGGCACAGCGAACCTGGATTCAGCCTTATTTCACCTCCGCCGCTCCACGATATTTACAGCATTGAAGATCTCAAACAGCTGATTTATGAGCTGAAACAGGTGAAGCCGGATGCAAAAGTAAACGTAAAGCTGGTGTCAGGTGAAAACATTGGAACCATTGCCGTAGGTGTAGCAAAAGCGGGTGCAGATGTTATTCATATTTCCGGCGGTGATGGCGGTACGGGAGCTGCAACGCTCACATCCATGAAACACGCCGGACTTCCTTGGGAAATTGGATTACTTGAAGTCCATCGAACACTGTTTCTGCACGGTTTACGCGATTCTGTTGAGCTCCGAGCAGATGGCGGGCTCCATACCGGTCACGATATCGTAAGTGCTGCTCTGCTTGGCGCAGAAGGATTTGATTTCGGTAAGCTGCTCTTGGTGGCTCAGGGCTGTGTTATGGCACGGATTTGTGAAAAGAATACATGCCCAACCGGTATCGCCACACACAATCCAAAGTTTAAAAAGAAATATAAGGGCCAGAAAGAGCATGTGATTCGTATGCTCGAGTTTCTTGCAAAAGATGTGCAGCGACACCTGGCCAGATTAGGAGCTTCTACTCTTGATGAAATCGTGGGCCGTATCGATCTGATTCAAACGCATGAGGATCACCTTCAACTTGTTGAAGACAGGAAAATTGACCTCTCTTACTTCTCTGGTGAATCACTTCACGCTATCAAGTCGAAAATAAACCCGTTTAATGAAGGCGTAAGTCCTCTGAACCAGGAACTTGTTGAGGCATTCAGGGAGAATGTCGCGAATGAGACAGACGACACACTGGATATGGATATCATAACGGGCGACCGTGCTGCGATGGCGACACTGAGTGGTGAGATTGCAAAGAAAGTGTCTGCAAAACGGATGCAGGAGATTGAAGATAAAGGCGAGGCAACGTCTGAGCATTCATTTAATGCTAACCTGTCAATTAATTTTAAAGGAAGCGCCGGCCAGGGCTTTGGCGTGTTTATGACGGAAGGCCTTACAGTTCGGCTAGAAGGAGAAGCAAATGATTCAGTAGCTAAAGGAATGTCTGGCGGATCGATGGTTATCAATCCGTCATCAGAATCTACATATGATCCGAGTGACAATGCAATTATCGGAAACTGCGCCCTTTATGGCGCTACCGGTGGTAAGCTGTTTGTACATGGGCTGGCGGGCGACAGATTTGCCGTGCGTAACAGCGGTGCGCTGGCTGTGGTTGAGGGTTCCGGCCTTCATGCCTGCGAATACATGACTAACGGGACCGTTGTGATTCTTGGCGGTGTGGCAAGAAATGTCGGTGCCGGGATGACCGGTGGTGTTCTCTACCTCCGTGAAGATCAGGTTCATCAAGTAAACGATGAGTATCTCACGCCGCTTGAACTTGATAAAAAAAGTGAAAAAGATCTTCATACAATTCTTGAACAGTATCACAAAGAAACGGGAAGTAAAAAAGCTGCTCAAATTCTGGATGAATGGGATCGCCACAAACGCAGCTTTATCAAGCTTCTGCCCAAAGGTGTTCTTGCAAAACGGGAAGAAGAGAAAACTACAGAAGAAGTGAAAAATGAAAGTGCGTAATGTATTGAGGCTCTCAAAAAAGGGCGTCTTACTGCATAAATGCTATCAATTTCGTCATACCGGCCCCCGATCCGGTATCTCCTGACCATAACAACGATTAGAGATCCTGCATCAATTACAGGATGACTTTTGATGGGGTTTTGCAAAGCTCTCCTCAAATCTCTTATCTACCTCAGGTAGCCCAACTTTTTTAACTCCCCGGCCACATCATCGCCCAGATGATAGCATTGCCGGTCATGAAGAAGGTATCCGTTATCGGCCACCTCGCTTACATAACGGTGCATATGATCGGTCAGCAAAATCCCCTTTCCTTTATCCTTCTCACCCCGGATGCTATCTATGATCAAATCAACTATTTTTGGCTCCACACCGCTGAATGGCTCATCCAAAAGAAGAAAGTCCCGGTCCAGGCTAAACAGGATCGAAATTTCCAACAACCGCCTCTCCCCTCCTGATAGCTGGTTAACTTTTTGATTGGATGAACTACCTATTTTCGACTCAGATATCATCGCTTCTATTGATGGAAAGCGATCCATAACACGAGATACTTTAATATCTCCGGGCAACATAGAGTCCTGTGGCAGATATCCAATCCGTCGAAACCGTTCTCTTAATGATTTAGAATGAATCCGCTTTCCTTCAATCATTGTGATGCCACTGTTGGCTTTAATCTGCCCTGAAGCAATTTTTAGCAGCGTAGACTTTCCCGACCCATTCCGGCCGATAAGAGCCGTAATAGTTCCATGATGAAGCTCCAGATAAACACCACTCAGAATCTTCAGTGCAGGCACACTGAAGAATATACTATCAAGTACCATTGAATCATCTTTTTTCATATCAGCAGCATTAAGATGGGCGGTATTAGCTGGAGAGAAAAAAACATCAACCCAAGAATCAGAAATTTAGAGTGCTGTAGATTATCAAATAATGGCCACAGCTGTTTTTTTCTAAAATCGTACCATGTAAATATTGCGCCGGCCAGTCCGCCCAGAAATACTGCTTTCGGAAACAGGTTGGGGAAGTCTCCAAATCCTGCATAAGGAAAAATGATAAACCCCACAAAGAAGATGAACGAGTTGATATAGTACTTTCTGACCAGATATAGTAACATGAATATCTTCTCTCATTTCGAGATTGAGAATTGGATAACTCCCCTTAATATCTGTTACCAATTTGGTATTACCAACTCCATGTTCAGGTTGGGTTTTAGGTTTAGACGAAAGATGAGTCATTCATCTATCATCTTGTTACCAGCACCCTTTTTACATTGAACCATAAAATCCAGAAAGGCCCGGTACTATTGTGCTGTCAATCAGCCGGAATAGTTCTCGCCTGTAACTTCGTGTGCCGGAAGCACCATTGCGGGTTGTAACTGCAATCACAGCTTCAATTTCCGGAATGATCAGGATATATTGCCCGCCATTTCCATACGCATACACCATCTCAAGCCCTGCAGATTCCCGTCGAAACCATAGATATCCATAGTTAATCACGCCCGGTCTTCGACCTGTTACCGGGGTAACAGATTCAACTATCCACTCCGGCGAAACCAGCTGCTCCCCTTCATATTCGCCCATATCCATCATCAGCTTTCCAACTTTGACCATATCTCGAGGCCTGAGCGCCATGTTATTTCCACCAAGATAAAATCCCTGAGGGTCTCGATCCCAGCCGCCAAGTTCAATATCCATGGGATTAAAGAGATACCGATTAGCAAATGCACGGGTTGACATTCCCGTCGCCCGCGTCAATATCACAGAGAGTAGATGTGTGTTTCCTGTACTGTAGTTTCGGTCTATTCCCGGCCGGCCTGTCATCGGTCGGTCGAGTTTATACTCGATCCAATCATCGCTAATAACCCATCGGCCATAGCTGCCCCTGCTGGTTGACGCTAGCCCACTTCGCATGGTCAAAAGATCGCCAATTGTAATCGCCATTTTTACTGAGTCGGGATTGCTTGAAAAATAAAACGGAAAAAACTCCCCGATCTGCTGATCAACTCCTTCCAGGTATCCCTCTTTGATTGCAATACCCACTAGAATCGAGAGAATACTTTTCGACGCTGATTTAATGTTATGTGTTCGATTGGCATTCATCCGTCCGAAATACTGTTCCTCCAGAATTTCTCCGTCCTGAAAAATAACCAGGCTGCTGATCGGGCCAAGCTTTTCTACTGACTCAGTAATGGACGTGAGAGAGTCCCGGGTAACTTCCGACACTCTGTTTGCAGCAATAGTAACAGGATCGGGCGCTTGGTAGGCAGCTTCAGATTCATCTTCTTTTTCATATACGTTACTTAAGGATGACTTATCGATCAGAAAAGCACCTGAGGCAAGAATAGCTAGTAGAATACCCATTGGCAGGTAATACCAATTTTTGAAATTATTCTTTTCTTTCATGTTATATGGCCAACAAGCAGTCTTACATTAATTCTCAACTAATAAATAACTCAGAGTTGAAGTAACCCGTTCATGATTAGTAATTTCTAAAAAAGATGTTTAATTGAGTATGTACGGCTGGTTTAAAATGAAATCTCTGCAATAACCGGTAGATGGTCTGATGGAAACCTCCCGTCATACCTATCATCCGCAATTTGATGCGATAGAACACTTACGTGGTTATTCACAAAAATATAATCAATCCTTGATTCCTCAGGCTGTAGCGTCTCCCAGTCGCTAAACGATGCTGTCGGTCCCTCATGTCTGTCCTCCGACAAGTACCTTGTATCGTTGAGTAATGGGGAGCCGGCTAAGACAGCATAGGCATTGGATTCTTCTGTGACATTGAAATCGCCGGTCAGTAAAACAGGAATACCCTCACCCAGGTCTTCAATAAATTCGGCTATGAGCCGTGCACTTTCAACTCTGGCTACTTCCCCTCTGTGGTCAAAATGTGTATTGATGATGTAAAACTCTTGCCCTGATTCCTGATCACTCATCCTTGCCCAGGTGGCGATACGGGTAATTGCGGCATCCCAGGATTTGCTGCCGGGACGCTGAGGCGTTTCAGACAGCCAGAATGTGTTTGTCGATATCAAATCAAACCGGTCTGTTTTGTAGAAAACAGGTGAGAACTCACCTTGTTCTTTTCCATCACCTCGACCCACGCCAACCCACGAATATCCCGGCATTCTTGCCTGCAGCTCATCAAGTTGATGTTTTAAAGCTTCCTGCACACCAATGATATCCGCGCTGTAAATATCCGCCATCATTTCTGCAACGTGATCTTTGCGGTTCGGCCATGCATTAATACCATCGTCTGGATTGTCGTATCGAATATTGTACGACATTATCGTGATCGTGGATGATGAATCTGTTACCATTTCATCACCAATCGCTTGGTCTGTTTCCAATTGTGTGGCAGACAGAAGTGTAAAAAGGAGCGTATAAATAATTTTCATTGCACTGTAATTTGTTCTGACATAGCATGGATTAATCACAAGAGCCGTTAGTTGAGTAGCTAATCAGTATGAGATTCATTCTCAGTTTCAGAATCTTCATTATCAGACCAATACTTTTGAAGATAATAGCCAATCAGAAGCAAAAGTGCGCCAAAGCCCATAAACAGTGGAATGCGAAGCAGAGCACTTGTCTGACTAAGGTCGACGAAAAATAGTTTTCCAACCACAATCAATAGGGTGATCATACCAACAGTCCTGAGTTTTGACTGTTTATACCAAAAACCTGATACAAGAATAAAGACCGAATATATTCCCCAGGCTATGGACGTGATCATCTGGCCATTTTCAAGAATAGTAAGCTCTTTTGCCATCCAAATAAGAACGCCAATGTGTGCGATCAGTTTATAAAAATCGGCCAGCGTCCTCACTTTCAGATATACGGGAATGATCAGGCCGGTTGATATAAGTATAAACAGCTCAGTCAGCGCAGCTGTGTTAAAGATTGGAGTTACCGGCGTTGCAGCAAACATCAGCTCAATACCCATCATAAGCCAGGCTAGCACGACCAGCAGATGTGATCCAAGTGAAAGAATTTGACCGCTAAATCTTGTGGCAGCATATCTTAAGGCGATTGCTTCGAGGATGATGACGATCAGCAGCATGTTCCCCTCAAAAAACAGGAACATTGCCTGGGTAAAAAGAATAAGGGCGCTAAACATATGCGTGGTAGACATTTCACGCAGACCAACCCGGCGCAGCGGGAAGCATATTGCGGCTGTGACAGCTGCTCCGAACATCGCCAGGAATCCAAGACTCACGTCGCCCAGATCCCAAACACCATGCGTATATTGTACGGCAAGCACAGGTATCAAAAGGGCCAGTGCTTGTATATGCGGACTCTCACGTCTGCGAACTTTCTCGGTCCCTGCCCGTGGGTCATCAGGGCTTTTGAAAACATCCATTGGAGCATTTTTCAACTCTTTTACAACCGGAAGCAGCCATACCAGACCCAGCATGTAAATCAAACCGCTTTGAAGTACCCAGCGATCAAAAAACAAAGGTTCGGATACGTCTAATACATTCGTTACCAATGCAACCGACAATACAAGGCCACCCCCAATAAATTGGCTCCACAACAGAGATCCCCATTGTTTAAACTGATAGATGGCTGCTGCACCTGTCATGATGGTACACGAGTAAAGCATCAGAAGTAATAGTGAGCCCTCACCACTGTAAAGCATATATGGAGTTGCCAAACCTCCCAGGGTTCCAATCAGTGCAAGTGTAGCAGAATTTTGGCGAATGGAGGTTCCAAATGAAAGCACAGTCACGGCAATCATAAAACTAAAAGCAACCGGGTAGGTTATGAAACTGTAAAGCTGAAACGTGGCAAAGCCCGTGATATAAAAAGCCCCGACGCCGGCCCCCATTAAAAACGGCCTGATTTTATCGCCGGTAAATCTTGTAAATCCAAGCCAAAACAGGATACCGCCAAGAAAAAGACCAAACGCACTTCTGATGGGTGGAATCAGCCATCCCTGTTCAATCGAATAATTAAACAGAAAAATAACGCCGAGCAACAGTAATGCCACCCCCATCCAATAGAGCCAGTTTTCCTTAAGAATAGCCGGCATGGTGAAGGCGTCCGTAAAACGATCTGCTATTCCAGGGCGGTTTTGTGATGTATTCTGTCGCCTCGAAATATCTGTAAAAGCTGAATTATATTCAGGTGTATTGGCCTGATTTTCTCCACGGATGACATTTTCAAGGTGTTCGACCCGCTTCTCAAGTCTCTCGATGCGATTCAGCTCTGACTCATTATCTTGTTCCTGATCCATCCTCACCTGCCATTTTGTTGTTTAGGCAATACCGCTCTTTAGGTTATTAAATTTGTAGCGTAACGCACAAAGAAATACAATCTACACAAATAGAACTCATTTCAAAATTTAATAGATGTTGATCGTTACCTCTATTCCCAACAATTCCCTAAAGAAATATTTTATCTCTCATCTTTAGACTAAACCCGAACCCGAGACGCTTCATGCACATACTCCGCCAGCCGGCGGATTCAGACGTTTGAAGGTCTTTTTATCTATCATCTCTGGACTCAAGACTCGCGACTAAATTTTCCCCCTAAGAGGTTCTCATCAATTGTACCGCGTCTTTGCCCACTATATTTCTAAGACCATTAAGCAGATCATTATTCGGCTCAACCACAAATTTTCTAACGTTCATGCGCAGCGGCCCTTTTGCATGTTCGCTCTCCACCCGAAGTGTGACCGGCGTTTCGCCTTTGTGAATGCTCATTAGCGTGGCCATATTTTTGAGGTCATCGTGTGACAGGGAGCTGGTTTGAAGCTGCAGTTTCAGCATCAGCTGATTCTGAAATTTCTCCCGAAGATTTTCAACCCGCTCAAGCGTATTCGCCATGATTTTAGCCGGGCCGCGTTTGCTCAAGGTTCCATCAAGCAACACAATGGTATCATCTGACAGTAACCCCTGGTGGCGATCGAATACCTCACTAAATACCAGTACTTCCATTGCGCCGTGAAGATCTTCAATTTGCACAAACGCCATCGGACGGCCTTTTTTGTCCGTTACCTGCTTCACATTGGTAATGATTCCCACAATTTTAATCTGTTCACGGTCATTCATTTCCGAAATTTTATCTTCGGCAAGTGTATGTGATGCAAACAGGCGTATATCTTCCCGATAGCGGTCCAGCGGGTGGCCGCTCAGGTAGAATCCAATCAGTTCGCGCTCACGGTTCAACCGTTCAATATTCGACCATTTCGGGCATTCTCTCAGTTTTGGTTCATCCAGTGATATTCCATCAGCCGTTTCACCGCCAAACAGACTCGCCTGGTTCAACCGCTCCTCCTCCTGCTTCCTTGAGGCGTAGCTAATTACATCCTCAACGCTGGCCAAAAGCTGTGCCCGGTTTTCATGAAGCGTATCAAACGCGCCGGCCTGAACCAAACTTTCAATTGTGCGCCGGTTGCAAACCCGTGTATCGATTCTTGATGCAAAATCGAAAATGGTTCGGAACTCGCCCCGCTCTTTTCGCTCCTTAGCAATCTGCTCAATGGCGCTGCTTCCAACCCCTTTAATTGCTGACATACCGTACTGAACCCGGCCATTACGGACCACAAATTTGCCTTCTGCGGTATTGATATTCGGTGGATCTACCGGAATGTCCAATCGCTGGCACTCTTCAATAAAGAACGACACTTTTTTGATGTCGCTCATATTGTGGCTCAGCACGGACGCCATATATTCAGCCGTAAAGTTGGCCTTGAAGTACATTGTTTGGTAAGCTACTACAGAATACGCCGCGGAGTGCGACTTGTTAAATCCGTAACCTGCAAACAACGCCATCTTATCGAAAACGTCCTTGGCGACCGCCTTGCTGTAGCCGAGATCTTGTGCCTGTCGCATAAATTTCTCTTCCTCAGGCGGCAGCAGATCGGCTTTCTTCTTACCCATGATTCGCCGCAGCACATCCGCTTCACCGAGTGAATAGCCGCCCATTTTCTGAGCCACCATCATAATCTGCTCCTGGTAGACCATAATCCCATGGGTAGGCTTAAGAATACCCTTCAAATCCTCATGGGGATATTCGACAGTCTCTTTGCCATGCTTCCGGTTGATGTAATCCGGAATAAACTGCATCGGGCCGGGACGATAAAGTGCGTTCATGGCGATCAGGTCATTGATCGTTTCCGGTTTGAGGTCCTTCAGGTGCTTACGCATCCCTTCTGACTCAAACTGAAAGACTCCTATCGTCAGCCCCTTTTTGAAAAACGCAAATGTCGTTTCATCATCCAGGGGGATATCGTCGAGATTATACTCTTTTCCGTGATTGTCTTTCACCTGCTGGATTGCTGTTTTCAGGATGGAGAGCGTTTTCAGGCCCAGAAAATCCATCTTCAGCATCCCGGCATCTTCAATTACCTTCCCGTCAAACTGAGTGACATACAGGTCGGCGTCTTTAGCCGTTGCAATCGGAATGTAGTTGGTAAGTTTGTCAGGTGCGATAATCACACCGGCTGCGTGAATTCCTGTATTACGAACAGATCCTTCAAGCGTTTCCGCCATCTGAAGCGTCTGCCCTTCCAGGTCATCATTCTTCTTGATATTGCTGAGTTCACGAACTTCCTTGAACGCGTCTTCCAGTGAAATCCCGATGGTTTCAGGAATAAGCTTGGCGAGGCGATCGGCATCCGGGAGTGGCAGATCCAGCACCCGGGCCACATCACGAACCGACGACCTTGCAGCCATCGATCCAAATGTAATAATATGCGCTACCTGTGATTTCCCATATTTATCGACCACGTAATCGATCACACGCTGACGACCATCATCGTCAAAGTCGATATCAATATCCGGCATCGACACACGCTCCGGGTTCAGGAACCGCTCAAAGAGCAGATCGTACGCCAGCGGGTCGATATTGGTAATACCCGTACAAAATGCCACGACAGATCCTGCAGCTGATCCACGGCCGGGACCTACAAATACATCCATCTCACGTGCCTTGGCGATGAAGTCCTGGACTATCAAAAAGTAACCCGCAAAACCCATCTCCCTGATAATGTTCAGCTCGTGTTTAATTCTGTCCATCACCTCGTCATTCAAATCATCATAGCGATCCCTGGCCCCCTCAAGCGTAAGGTGACTCAAATAATCATCTTCTGTTTCAAAGCCTTCCGGCAAATTGAAATTCGGCAGAATCACATCCCGCTTCAGGTCAATCGGCTCCACCTTATCCACGATCTCCTGCGTGTTGGTGATCGCTTCCGGCACGTCGGCAAACAGCGCCTTCATCTCCTCCTGCGTTTTGAAGAAAAACTTGTCGTTCGGAAATCCAAACCGGTATCCGCGTCCCCGCCCGATCGGCGTACTCATCAGCTCGCCGTTGTCGATGCAGAGCAGTGCATCATGCGCTTTCGCATTTTCCTGCTCCATATAAAACACGTTATTGCTGGCTATCACTTTGATTCCGTGCTTTTTCGCAAATCTCAGCAACACTGAGTTTACCCTCTCCTCTTCCTCGAGACCATGACGCATCAACTCGATATAGAGATCATTACCGAACAGGTCATGCCACCATTTGAGTGCCTCTTCAGCCTGCTCTTCACCTTTATTAAGAATCAAGTCGGGAACTTCTCCCTGCAAACCGCCTGTAGTTGTGATGAGGCCAGACTTGTATTTCTTCACAAGCTCACGGTCTATCCGTGGAAACTTATAGTAGTATCCTTCAATAAAGCCGAGCGAACACATTTCCGCCAGGTTTTGATACCCTTCGCGATTTTTTACGAGGAAAACCTGCTGATATCGTTTATCCCGGTGATCGCGTGTAAATTTCTTTTGATGCCGGTCTTCAACAAAATAGCACTCGCAACCAATAATTGGCTTGATGCCGGCGTCGTGTGCCTTTTGAACAAAGCTGAAGGTACCATACATGTTACCCAGATCGGTAAGTGCCACGGCGGGCATCCCGTCATTCTTCGCTTTTATGACCAGATCATTTATTCCGGCGGCCGCTTCGAGTACTGAATATTTTGAGTGGGTATGAAGATGACTAAACGACCCGGTAATCTTAGCGGCATCAGCACCTGATACCGGCAAATCGATCGATGAATCATCACTATCGTCCTCCCCTGTAACACCACGGCGTTTCAGTTCTTCAACCTTAGGCATATAGTGATCCTGATCGATCAGATCAGACGCTTTTTTCTCTAATTCCAGGTCGTTTGGCAGCTGCGGTTTGATCACCCGAAGACGAACCAGCTCCAGAAAAGCCCGGGCAGTTGCATCCACATCGGCGGCAGCGTTATGAGCCTCTTCAAAACCGACGTCAAACAGCTTGCCATGAAGCTCTGCCAGAGTCGGCCATTTGTAGCGGCCGCGTCCACCGGGTATGGCACAAAATTCGGTGGATTCATCTTTGGTGTCGATATCAAGTTTTTTGTCCAGCGGATTTTCCCGCTCCATCCGCAGGTACTCCGCTCCCATTATATTGAGGTCGAAGTCCAGGTTGTGGCCAATTACGAAGGTTGCCCGTTCCACGTCTTTGTTAAACGCGTCCATCACATCATTCAGCGGAATCCCCTCTTCCCGCGCACGCTCAGTCGAAATACCATGTACTTTCTCAGAGTTGAACGGAATCGTAAATCCATCGGGCTGTACAATAAAGTCGCCCTCTGAAATCAGTTTACCAGAGTGATCATGGAGCTGCCAGGCGAGCTGCACACAGCGAGGCCAGTTCTCAAAATCGGTTCGCGGAGCGCTGTAGTTTTGTGGTAAACCGGTCGTTTCGGTATCAAAAATCAGGTACATAAAAAGAGGAGTTGCTGATGGTGTTTTTGCTAAATCGACAGCTTAAATATAAACGAGATTTGAACCATTCACAGACAAAGTTCAGTAATTTTACAGATGTGCTTATTTATCAGTTTAGTACAATTTATAACCTGTATTTATATCTGATATCCAAAAAATAAAAGCATCGAGGCAAAATATTAAGAATAATGTCTGCACGGAATAAGGATATTTTTCCCGAGGCTTAAAAAAACAAAAAGCGTGAAAAGATTCTACTCTTAAAACTCAATTCCGGTCAGAAACTCTTTCCAGCTCTCCGCATACAGATCTCTCGACATCGAAAACCACGTGTTATGCCCGCCCTGAAGCTCAACAAAGGTTACATTACGGCTCGCGTCTTCCTTAGCAATTTGATAAAGTTCTTTGCCATGTCGGTAGGGTATTATTCGGTCACTTTCTGAATGCATGATCATAATGCGTTCTGCTTTTGCCTTCTGCAGATCTTTATTCACCGGGAAGCCGACCGCTACCAGGAAACGGGGAATAAACGGGTAGATATCGTTAGCAACCTCTTTTCCGCTCAAAAACGCTGAATGGAGGACAAGTCCTGAACTTTCAAATTCCGATGCCTGACGGGCTGCAACTGCACCTCCAAGCGACTGTCCATAAAAAATCATTTGACTCACTGAAATCTCAAGTTCACCTCTCAGATAGTTAATGACAGATCTCCCATCAACATAGATTCCTTCTTCCGTCGGGGACCCGTCACTTTTTCCATAGCCCCGATAATCGTAAAGAAATACTGCTGCACCCTGGTTTGCAATCACACCCGCAATATCCACCCTGCCGCTGATGTTACCTGCATTCCCATGAGAATACACAACCACTGGTTTATTTCCTGATTCATGATCACCAATCATCCAGCCATGAAGCAGCAAGCCATCAGGTGTTTCAATACGGTGTTCAGTCCAGGGCAGATCCAGACTTTCGGGTGTATCCCAAATATCTTCTGAGGGGTGAAAAATCATTTGATCTTGCAGCAGTGTGATAATTCCCACGATAAAAAGGTATCCTATGAGGGTTAATAGCAGTAAATTAAGTAATCTCTTCCACACAAATATATATGTTGGTTATTGCTTACGAATGAACGTACTACAATCTTTTGCAAAAATCCGGACAAGTCAGCGAGGAATGACGCGCTTTTTCGGAATCGGGAGATGCCGCATCAGGTGCGATATGACGCTTTGGTTATACTCAAATTCTTTCAACTGTCATCGCGGACTTGATCCGCGATCTCCTGTTTTTGTAAAAACATTGGTTTACTAATCCCCAAGTCGAGACGCTTCAAGGCCCTGCGGACTCTTGGAGGTCTTTTATTTCTCAGCCTGATCATCAAACCATAAGGATTCCTTTACTGAGATACCTCGGCTCGAATCGTAAAAGTTTGCTGCCATTCGTCATAATATACGTTCAGCAAATTGGGCTGGCAACAAACTTGGCAATCCTCAATATATTGCTGCGACTTTCCCTGAGACGGATCTACAAATGTGCTGTTGATTTCGCCACAGTAAGCGCATGAGTAGTTTATGCTTTGAGTTGTATTGGAGTGATTGTACTTCATTAGTTTTTTATTGTAAATCGTAAATCGTGAAACGTGAAAAGGTATAAGGCAAAAGTGAAAAGCCGGCTTTTGAGTTTCAAAACAAGACCAGTCTCGGAATCCAGATACAGTTCTTCCTTCAATCACAGTAAAACACCTAATTTTTGGATTCGCTTTTCACGTTTCACCTTTCCCGTTTCACTCTCAAATCTCAAATTTACCCACCTAATGCCTGACCTCAAACCCTTCAAACGACTCCTCCAGCGCATTACTATCCTCATCAACCGACAAATCATCCACCCTTGCACTTCGCGGGCCTTTTTTCATCTCTTCGAGCATTTTATTTACGTTATCTTCTTCTCCGACAAATACAGCCTCCACATCGCCGTTTTGCAGATTCTTCACCCATCCGTTTATGTTGAGCCGTTTTGCATTCTGTTTTGTAAAATGCCGGAAACCAACGCCCTGAACCCGGCCTGAAAGTCGCACATGTTTTTTAGATTGATCCATAATGGTTGAATCTTTTTATTCTTATTATCTTGAAGGTCTACAGAGGGTTTTTCAGAACCTTGGATTTTATTTAATGTCAAGGCCTGAGGGAGGTTGAAACCACAACATATTCTTATATGTGAGTATTTTAACCAACCGATAACGCCGACAATGGGCAAAAGACCTGTTCTGAAAAGTTCTCTAACTCTGAAGATATTCATTCATGACTCTTACACAACTTAAATATATTGTTGCAGTAGACAAACACCGACATTTTGCAACGGCGGCAGAAAAAAGTTACGTCACACAGCCAACACTCAGCATGCAGATCCATAAACTTGAGGATGAGTTGAATGTCGTGCTGTTCGACCGTTCAAAGTCGCCTGTGGTTCCAACTGAAATTGGGGTGAAAGTTCTGGACCAGGCGCGTATCATTTTGCAGGATGCACGTCGAATTACTGATATTGTTCAGTACCAGGAAACATCACTTAGCGGAACATTTCGTGTTGGTGTTATTCCAACCGTGGCTCCATATCTAGTCCCCCGTTTTTTACATTCATTCCTGAACGAGCATCCTGATGTAGAACTCGTTTTTGAAGAGGCTCTGACAAATGATGTCATCGAGGGTCTTGAAAACGACGAGCTTGACGCAGGCATCATTGCCACCCCTATAAAAGCGGCCCATATCTATACCGAAGATCTTTATGTTGAACCCTTTGCGGGATATTTATCCACCAGTCATCCGCTAGTGCAGAAAGAAAAGCTTACGGTTGATGACCTTGATCAAAGCAATATCTGGCTCTTAAACGAGGGACACTGCTTTCGGGATCAGACCGTAAAGATTTGTAAGGAGTCATCAAAAAAGAGTAATTCTGCGATTGAGTTTAGAAGCGGAAACCTTGAAACCTTAAAAAAACTGGTAGAGCAAAACTACGGCATGACCCTTCTGCCCTGGACCGCCACTCAGCACTTTGATAACAATTGTTCCAACGCCGTACTCAAGGATTTTGAGGAACCTGTACCGTCACGGAAGGTGCGGCTTGCTTACGGGCGAAAACATCTGAAGCAAAATATCCTCAAAGCATTTCGAGAATCAATTATGGATTCTGTTCCGGAAGAGCTTTTGAAAACCGATCAACGAATGGTGATTGAATAGAATTAATTCAAGGCCTCTTATGCTCACTTCATTTTCGGTTCAGTGGTTTACTGCTTACTACGTTTCACTGGGAACCCTGCTGATTGGTTATGGGCTTTACCTGATCACAAAGCAGCATCAAATGGCAAACTACCTGCTTGAACTGGCCGCCACAACGGAAAATGCGCCAAGCATATTCCGGTCTGTTCTTAAATATCTGCTTCTTTTTACCTTGCCCGGACTGATCCTCTCTTTTTATCCATTTTCATGGATAGAACTCATCTTTACGATCTGGAGCCTCATCATCATATACACTGTGGGACAGATGCTTCTTCAATGGCCTGTTGTATCAAAACAAATTCTGGCAGCCAAAGGAGAACTCCAGAAAAAAATACGTTTCGCCGGAATCAATATGGTTTCTATTGGCGTTGTAATGTTCATGCTATGTTATATTCTTATTTCTAACAGCTGACCATTTCTATGCGCCTCAAAAAAGCCGGCTATCAGGGAATTTATCTTCCTGAATTGGGTATTGCCATGGATGGCACTCATCCTGATGCTACCCACACGTTTGTAACCCACGCCCACGCGGATCATATGCACCGCAACCGTTCGGCCTATACATATGCAAGCGGCCCAACTTTGCAGCTTATGAAATTGAGAGGCTTCAAAGGAAGCTCAGAAGAGATTAAATTCGGAGAACCCTTTGAAACAGATCGGTTCCGAATGACGCTCTACCCTGCCGGACACATTCTGGGTTCTGCAATGTTCTATATCGAATCAGATAAAGGCTCGCTTCTCTACACCGGCGACTATCGCACGCCTCCCTCACCGGCAACCGAAGGTTTTGACGCACCTCCACAGGCAGACTATTTAATTACAGAGGCAACGTTTGGCCTTCCGATCTACAGGTGGAAAACAAATGCCGAACTTGCCGAAGAGGTTCGTACATTTGCCCGCCAGACACTTGATGAAGGCTACACACCTGTGTTCCTGGCTTACAATCTTGGCAAAGCTCAGGAGATTATGCATCTGTGTGCCGACCTCGATCACCCTATTATGATTCATGGCGCCGGCTATAAGCTTTGTGATGTTTACGATAGGGCAGGAATCGATCTGGGGCCGTATGAAACCTACGATCGGGATACCTGTGAGGGAAATATTCTGATTTGTCCCTCATCGGCTATTTCCGGCGGATTTGCATCGAACGTCAGAAAGAAGCGTATTGCCTACTGCAGTGGCTGGGCAGCGCTGGAATCACGCCGTACGCAGCTAACCGTAGATAAGCTGATTCCAATTTCAGATCACTTGGATTTCTATGAGCTAATCGATTTCTGCGAAAAGCTTTCACCTAAAAAAGTTTACATCACCCATACGCCAAATCCCGATGTCGTAAAACATTTCCTTGATGAAAGGAACATCACTTCCTCATTTTTGAATCTTGAAATGGAGACCGATGACTAATTCAACAACTTTTCGAGAGCTTTGCGAACTCATTCAAACAATCCGTGAAACGCGTGGAAGCAACGCTAAAATCTCGACCTGTGCCGGCTATCTTTCTCAACTGTCTGATGATGAGCTTAACCTCGCCTGCCGGTTTATCGGGGAAGGAGCTTTTGAAAATATAAGTGGAAAACGCGCATCGGTTGGGAGCCGTACAGCGGGATTAGCGGCAGCTGAGTTTTGTGGAATCGATTATGATCTTGTTTTCAAACCTTGCCGGACAGCTACCGGAAGCAGCTCCGAAACAATAGAAAAGCTCATGTTTGCCACACCGGGTGCGCGAAAAAAACGCGAGCCAAAGCAGTGGAGTTTAGCAAGTATTGAAACTGTTTTTGAAGAGCTTTTTGATGTGTCAAGCCGGGCTGATAAACAGGATATTCTTCTCGATACCTGGCAACAAATGACGCCGGTAGAGATAAAGTACTTCATCCGAATGCTGGGCCAGGGTTCACTCAGGATTGGTTTTGAAACCCGTTCGCTTGTATCTGCCATCGCCAGGGCATTTGGCCACGATGCTGAAACCGTACGCTATGCACACATGATTACGGGATCAACAGGCAAAACAGCCTTATTGGCTAAGGAAGATCGGCTTGATAAAGCCACCTTTAAACTATTCCATCCTCTGTCATTTATGCTGGCATCACCTATTGAAAGCCGAGCTCTGGATAGTCTGGACGGGTATATTTGCGAAGAAAAATTTGATGGTATGCGATGCCAGCTTCACGCCGATAGTGATAGCATTAAGCTCTTTAGCCGTGACCTGAACGACATCACCTCCTCGTTTCCTGACATCACATCAGAATACTTCAAAAAAGATCTTCCACCCACTGTACTCGACGGAGAAATATGTGTGTTTAAAGAAAATACCATACAGCCGTTTCAGCTTCTTCAGAAACGTATGGGAGTAAAGAAACCAGGGAAAAAAACCCTTGAGCAGTACCCCGTAATATTCATTGCTTATGACCTTTTATACGCGGGAAAGATGCCAATTTTTGACGAAACTCTGAGCGAGCGCCGATCACGACTCCGCAAAATCTCTGAAGTCCACAATATCCCGATGACGCTCCAGTTTCCTGTTGATGACCGTAATCATCTTCAGGAGCTTTTTGATAAAGCTCTTTCCCATGGCAACGAAGGCCTGATGCTCAAGAAAGTAGACAGCACCTATGAATACGGTCAGCGCAGAAAATCATGGCTTAAAGTAAAAAAACCGGGTGGCACATTCGACACAGTGATGATGTATGCACATGCCGGAAGCGGAAAACGAGGCGGAACCTATTCAGATTTCACTCTTGGTATTTCAGTTAAAGAGGATGAACGCTACGAAGAGGAATTCATTCCAATCGGAAAAGCCTACGGTGGCTATACTGATGAGGAATTAAAACGCATGAACAAAAAAATAAAAGAGCTAACGGTTGAAAAATACGGCCCAACACTGGGACTCTTGCCAAAGCTTGTCATAGAAATTGAATTTGATGACGTCCAGATTAACACTCGTACCAAAGCCGGTTACACACTCAGGCTGCCACGGTTCAAAGCTATCCGATGGGACCTGGGCCCTGGTGATGTAGACACCCTGAAAGATGTGGAGAGATACTACCAGCAAAAAATTGATGCTGAGCGAACAGACCAGTCAAGAAACCCCAGTTTTATTCAACCGGGTACTCATTCAGAATAGAGGATGAATTTGCAATTAAAACAGATACCTGAGATTCATATTTAAAAGATCTTCCGGCGTTATTACCAACCCGTTGTTTTTTCTGTAAAAACAAATCTATCATATACTTACATAGCAAATAGATATCTATATTAGGTTGATATTCTGTGACTCTTAAATACCTTTTTGATCGGTTAGGCATATCCTGAATTTCACGATTTCAAACCTTAAGCTATGTTTGAAAAAAGCCGATAATATTTAAACAATTTCTTTGACGCGGCCCTATAATGGATTTTTATAAATTATTTCCTGCTTCACTTATTATTTCTGTGTTTTTGCTTCCCATTGCGCATCAGGCTGCACCTGTTGTACATTATCAGGATTCTTACGAGCAGAGTGAATTAAATAACTTCCATCCATCAGATTCTGAATTTGATTCGCTTAAGACCACCGTTGAAGATCTGGTGCGCCAAAATCGGTTATCAGAAGCATATGAACTCAGCCATAAGAGCCTCAAATTGGCAATTGATGCGGGTCATAGAGAAACAATTTTCGACCTGTATCTTTCACTGTCCGGACAGTTTTTGGATCGTAATATTCCCGATTCTACGGTTTATTATTCGCAAAAAGCAAGAGAATTAGCTGTTACTGACCTTGAAACGAAGCAAGCCCTGAATAGCCTTGGAAACGGGCATGCAAAAGCAGGACGAAGTATTATTGCAATAGATTTTTACGAGCGGGTTCTCATGCTCGCTGACAGCCTCAATAATGAAAGATATTCTGTGGGCACCCTAATTAATCTTGCTACAGCGTATTCATCTCAAGGTGACATCAATAAAGGATTACAGTACTATTTCAATGCTCTTGAACGATCAGAGGATTTAGACAACAATGAGTTTATTGCCATCATAACCAATAATCTGGGAGATAAATACAACGAGCTTGAGGATTACGATCAGGCTGAATATTACTTAAATCTCTCGAAAGAAGTCAGTGAAGCAGAGGGACTGAAAACCAATCTGGCACGTGTGCTTTTGAACCTTGGGAATACTTACAAAGCCACGGAAAGATATGATCTGGCTAAGGAGGCTTATGCTACGGTATTTGACTACCACCTCATCTCTGGAAATACAACAGGAAAGATACAGGTGGTTTACAATCTCGGTATGATGTACCTGGCAAAAGGCGATTATATTGAAGCCCGATCACATCTCTATGAGTCTCTGGACAGAAGTGAGCATGCAAATATGCTGACCGGTATATATTACAGCACGAATGGGTTGGGTGAATTGGAACTGGAGCTTGGGAATATACAAGAGGCTATAAAAAGATATGAGCGCGGGGTTGATCTTACCGAACAGATCGGGAATCCAGCGATGATGGTCACAGCTTATAACAATATGTATACAGCATATAAAACAGCTGATGATGCAGAAAATGCTTTGTCTTGGCTTGAGAAGGTTAAAGAAACTGAAAAAGAGATGAATTCTTCCGAAAGTGATCATCTTCGGGCACAGTATGAGACAAAATTTAATCTCAAACGTGCTGAGCAAGAAAGACAACTCGCAGAAATTCAACGTACTCAGCAACAAGCTCAATTGCAGCAGCAGCGGCTTATAATTATGCTTGGATTAGCTGGAATATGTTTGTTACTAATATCCGGATTTGTACTACTTCGTATCAATAAGAAAAGGCAAGATGCCAATGTAAAGCTAATTGAATCTAACCAGCAGCTTAAAGAGTTAAATCAAACTGTTCAGGACCAAAAAGAAGAGCTCGAGCGCCTCAACAATGTCAAAACAAAACTTTTTGCAATTATTGCACATGACCTCAGGGGCCCTCTTGGATCATTGCAAAGCCTGCTCTACCTGCTCCGGGAACATGATCTTTCAGAAAAAGAGACAAATGAACTCACGGCTAACCTCGAAAAAAATATGCTTGAAAATTCCAGTATGATGGATAACCTTCTAGGATGGGCACAATCTCAGATGAATGGACTCTCCCTAAATAAACGCGCGTTTGATCTTCTCCTGGCAATACATTCGGTTCTTGATCAATTTACACTACAGCTTGAAACAAAAGAGATTGACCTTATTGTTGAAGTTCCTGAACAGACAATGATTTATGCAGACTACGATCTAATGAAACTCGTCATCAGGAACCTCGTTGCCAACGCAATCAAATTCAGTAAACCAGGCTCAAAAATATATATTAAGTCTGAAAAACAAGACGATGGTATATACCAGGTAGCCATTCAAGACCAGGGTATTGGAATTGCCGATGGGGATAAAAAGAAAATTTTCTCTGATGAACATTTTACAAGCCCCGGAACGAACAAAGAGAAAGGCAGCGGTCTCGGCTTAAGCCTCTGCAAAGAGTATATCGAAAAACACAACGGATCTATCTGGTTCCAATCACAAGAAGGTACAGGCACTACTTTTTTCTTCACAATCGATGCAGCTGAGGAACAAACCCTGGTAAATGCCTAAATGAGCTAAAGCACATCATTAATGGTTATACCCATTGATAAAAATTGATTCTACCCACCTGCAGATTTTCTGAAAAACTCTCTTCTCCTTATATTTCAGATAATAATTTCCTTCATTCCTTTCTGTTCAAAACAGTGATCTTCTTTTTTTGTATTTTATCTGGTCAAAATAAATTGCCTTTCATCGGGTGGCTAAGGAGTTAATACTTTTTGTCTGAATTCTTAAAATGATTTTCAGGCGAAATCCCGATAATTGAACAGAACTATTTTACACCTAATAAACTGACTGTATGTCTCCCAAGTCCATTAGACTACTCCTCCTGGTTTTAATTCCCTTCATATTGCTATCTATCTCTTCAACCTGGATTATGGAGTGGCTCTGGTTATCTGAATTGGGATATTCTCAAATTTTCTGGACACTCCGTACGACCCAGGTTATTCTGATCACGGTTGCTTCCCTCGTTATCGGAAGCTACCTGATTCCTAACTTCCGTCACCTGTCTGACCAGCTGCAGCGTATTTCATTTAGCGGAACACCCCTTCAGGGGCTGAATATAGACTTACAGAGCACTGAGCAGCAAAAACGTATTAAGCAGTTTTTCACTCTCGGTGCCATTGTAATCACAGCAATGTTTGCCTTTGGCTTTTACATTCGCTGGGATGAATCCCTTCAGTTTATCTGGAATGAACCCTTTGGAGAGGTTGATCCACTTTTTGGAAAAGATATCGGATTCTACATTTTCCAGCTGCCGTTTTGGGAGCTTATTCAGTCGTCCCTGCTTATCCTGACGTTTCTGACAACTGCAATTCTTGCCATCGTTTACTTGTTTACCGGTCTTCTTGGCTTTCAACCGGGGAAGAGTTTTACTGCTTCCAAGCCGGTACTAAATCATCTGGCCTTTAATGGGGGGCTCTGGCTCTTGTTCTTGTCATGGGGTTTTTACCTTGATCGATACGGACTCTTGTTAAAACCCGGCGGTATAGTTTTTGGTGCTACCTACACAGATGTCACGATTGAGCTGCCTGCCCTCTGGATCCTGTTTTTTATCGCCCTGGCTCTCTCACTCCTGGTTTTTGCCAGCCGATGGATATCATTCGGAAAAATTCTTCCGGGCCTGGCAATTCTGGGGGTGCTTGTTTTTGCCGGCGGTCGTGTTGTTCTGCCCGGTTTGGTCCAGAGCTTCAGCGTTGATCCCAATGAGCTTGAACTCGAACGGCCACATCTCGAAAATAATATTGCTATGACCCGGCTCGCGTTTGGCATTGACGATATTCGCGAGGTAGAATACCAGGCAGACGACACACTCGATGTTGAGGATATCCAAAATAACCAGGATGCTGTTGATAATATCCGTCTGTGGGATCCGCGGCTTCTCATTCAAACCTACAAGCAGCTTCAGGAAATCCGCTCTTACTATGAATTTTATTCTGTTGATAACGACCGTTACATGATCGACGGACAGGTTACGCAGGTGATGCTTTCGGCTCGCGAAATCGCCCGCACACTGCCAAGCCAGTCAGATACCTGGGTCAACAGGCATCTGCAGTATACGCACGGCTTTGGACTGACAATGAGTCCGGTGACAGAAATTACGCGACAGGGGGAGCCTGAACTTATTATTCGCGATCTCCCGCCGGTCTACGATTATGATGAACTAAGTATCGAGAATCCTGCCATATATTATGGCGAAAACAGCTCAGGATACTACATCGTGAACTCTGGCGTGGAGGAGCTACATTATCCTGCGGGTGATGAAAATGTTTACACAAACTATTCAGGCCAGGGTGGTATTCAGTTTAGCAGCTTTTTCCGCAAACTCTTGTTTGCATGGGAACTCGGCGATATAAATTTTCTTCTGTCTGATTATATCCTTGATGAAAGCCGCCTTCAGATCTGGCGCAGTATTCAAGAGCGCGTACGTAAAATCACGCCTTTTCTTCAGCTTGACAGCGACCCCTACCTGGTGAAGTTATCCGGTAAAATCTATTGGATCCAGGATGCTTACACGACTTCCTCATACTTCCCCTATTCACAAAATTATCAAGGGCTGAACTACATCAGAAATTCAGTTAAAGTTGTGATTGACGCCTATGAAGGATCAGTTGATTATTATATGGTTGATGATAATGATCCCATTCTTAATGTGTATTCTTCAATTTTTCCTGACCTGTTCAAACCTTTTTCTGAAATACCCGACGGACTTGTGAATCATCTGCGCTATCCGCAGGATCTGTTTGAAATTCAGATTGAGCAGTTTAACCGCTATCACATGACTCAGCCCCAGGTTTTCTACAACCAGGAAGATCTCTGGACACGGCCAAATGAGAAGTATGGCGGACAACAAATTTTAATGGAACCATACTATGTGCTGGCGCGTCTCCCGGGAGAGGATGAACTGGAATTTATGCAGATAAGTCCGCTTACTCCCGAAAACCGGGACAACATGATCGCCTGGCTTGCCGCAAAATCCGACCCCGAAAATTACGGCGAGTTGATTGCCTATAAACTTCCTAAAGATCGCCTGATATACGGCCCGGCTCAGATAGAGGCTCGTATCGATCAAGACCCGGAAATTTCTCGGCAGCTTGCTCTCTGGGATCAAAGGGGGTCACGCGTGATTCGTGGAAATCTGATGGTAATCCCTATAGAAAACTCGTTTATGTACGTTGAGCCGGTGTTTCTGCTGGCGGAAGGTGTCGACATACCGCAGCTTCAGCGGGTGATCGTCGCAATTGGCGATGATATTTCCATGCAGCCAACCATTGGCGAGGCGATTCTTGACCTTTATGGCGAACGTGCCGGATTTGAAGCTGCAAGATTGGCCTCACAGGTTTCCGACCCTGAAATCTCCCCGGAAAATCTAGCCATTCGTCAAGATCTTGAGTCAGAAGAGCTTCAGGAACTTCGTAGTCTGTGGGATGACATGAGAACAGCCCTTCAAAATGGTGAATGGGAGCGTTATGGCGAAATACTTGCAGAAATTGATGAGCTTTTAGGCAGCTGATACCTGATTTAAATTAGAAATAGAGGGTATAGGATGCTCAATCAGGCGACCGGTGTATCTGCTTCAGAAGCTATTTCGAAATCAATTGATCTTGGAGAGATTATCAATATGGTTCATGAATCTCTGGATGACATCTTCCAGGTTTTTGTAGCCAACCTTTTCAAGCGCTTTATCAACCGGTACCCAGCGAACTTTTGAAATTCCTTCAGCTACCTGAGGCGTGAACTTTTTTACATGCTCAGGTAGCTGCATTACAAACCAAAACGTCTCTTTTTCGATGATCTGACCCTCTTCGGTGTAAGTATGTCTCGTAGTTCCGAGATCACCCAGGATATCAGGAGTTGTCGATAAACCAACTTCTTCGCTTACTTCCCTCGTCGCGCACCCTGCAATGGACTCCCCTTCCTCAAGTTTCCCTTTTGGAAGGTCCCACACATTATTTCTGAAAATAAGAAGGATGTCGGGATTATTAGAAGAATCTCCCGCACTTACGAGTACCCCTCCGGCCGCTTTTATTTGCTCGGCTTCGGTATTAATCATTTCAAGAGCCATCACTATCAGCTTTCACGTTCTCTTTCTTCTTTTCATCTGCATAGCTCAGACGCAGTTTATTCAGTGTCTCGGTTACGTAACCGGAGATCTCTTTCGGAAGATTTCCCTTCGTATATTTTTCCAGCATTACAATCGTATCGATCGCAAATTTCGCGGATTTCAGATCCCTTTCTGTATTTCCAGTCTGTGGATTTTCAATTTTCCCCAGACCCATTTGAGCAATCTGCTCGTGCTGTTGAATAAGCATCACAAATAAAATTTGTTGCTGCTGATCTGAATTTAATTTTTCTCCGTCTTGTTTCTCGTTATCAGACATATAGCTTTATTTTTATTATATTTATTGATTTGAATGACTTATTACTTCAATCCTTAAAATATCGCGCTAAATTAGTCGCTAACCATAAAATAGCGACGATTATTACGAATATACAATACGTGGTTGTAGGAAAGGTTTTGTATACTTGAACTGAAATAAAAATACAAAATATCAGACTTAATCATGGCGATCATTCAACCTTTTAAAGGCTGGCTTCCTAAACCTGGAAAAGTATCAGACGTGGCCTGCCCTCCCTATGATGTAATTAGCACCAAAGAAGCCCGGGAGATGGCAAAGGATAAGCCCAACAGCTTTTTACATGTGGTCAGGCCTGAAATAAACCTGCCTGAAGGAACACTCTATTACGATGATGCCGTTTACCAGCGAGGAGCTGCAAATCTTAAAAAATTGCTCAAATCAGATATATATGAGCAGGATGAAAAACCGGCTGTATACATTTACCAACTGGAGGCAGACTCTCACACACAAACGGGTGTATTTACCTGTGCGTCGGTTCAGGACTATAATAATGATGTTATCAAAAAACATGAGCTGACTCGTCCGGATAAAGAAACCGATCGCACAAAGCATATTCAGATGCAGCAAGCGCACGCGGAACCGGTCATGCTTACATTCAAAGATTCTGAAGATGTGGCCTTTGAAGTCGAAAAGACAGTCACAAAAGACGAGCCATATTTAGAGCATACAGACGAACATGGTGTTGTGCATAGAATCTGGAAACTTCATGCGGCGACCGATCTGGCTAAAGCATTTGCCAAAATTGATAATTTTTATATCGCTGATGGGCATCATCGGTGCAAGGCGGCGTCTCGCGTTTCTGAAAACCTGCGTGAACGCGATCGCTCATTTCCGGGTGAAGCTGAATATGACTACTTCCCTGTCGTATTATTCCCTATGAGTCAGATGAAAATACTGCCCTATAACAGAGTGCTTATCACTGTTCGAAAATCACAGGCTGAAGAGCTATTTGAGACTTTTGGAGCAGAGAAAAGCGATAAAAAAGCGCCCGAAAAGAAAGGTGATATTTCGGTTTACTACAAAGGCGATTGGTACTCACTGTCCCTGCCAAAGGGAAAGAAAAATGATGTGGTATCAAATCTGGATTCCACCCGGCTCCAATCAAATGTTTTGAAGCCAATATTCAGCATCGAAAATCCCCGCATCAATAAAAATATTGAGTTTGTCGGCGGCATTCGAGGCACTGAAGAACTTGAACGCCTTGTAGATGAAGGAGAAGCCGATCTGGCTATCAGCATGTATCCTACAAGTATTGAGGAGCTGGTCGAAGTATCTGATAAAGGTGAGCTTATGCCTCCAAAATCGACATGGTTTGAGCCCAAGCTTCAATCCGGACTTATTGTACATACATTTTAACTGATGGATAGAGCACACAATTTTTGTGCAGGCCCTGCCACTTTGCCTCTTCCGGTTCTTGAAAAAGTTCGGGGCGAATTATCTGATTATCGGGGAAAAGGTGCGTCCATTCTTGAGATGAGCCATCGCAGTAAGGAGTACACAGAAATAAACAATCAGGCTGTATCCCGCCTGAAAAAGCTTCTTAAGGCAGGTGACGACTGGGATGTACTTTTCCTTCAGGGCGGCGCAAGCTCTCAGTTTATGATGGTGCCCCAAAATTTTCTGTCACACGATCGAACAGCCGATTACATAGACACCGGTAAATGGTCAAATAATGCCATTACTGAAGCAAAAATCTTTGGCAACGTTCACGTACCTTTTTCAAGTAAGTCAGAAAACTACACCCGGGTGCCATCTAACAGTGAGCTGCAATTGTCTGAAAACGCACGCTATGTGCACTTTACAAGCAATAACACGATTTATGGAACTCAGTTTTCAAATGAACCAAACGCAAATGCGCCCCTCGTTTGTGACGCCTCATCAGATTTCCTCTCACGCCCGCTCGATTTAGATAAATACGGGCTCATATATGCAGGAGCCCAAAAAAATCTGGGCCCGGCCGGCGTAACTGTCGTTTTAATAAAAAAATCATTTGCTGAATCACAGGCAGACAATAATATACCTACCATTCTGGACTATAAGACTCACATGAAGAGGATCTTCAATACACCGCCTGTTTTTGCGGTATATATGGTTAACTACGTTTTGGAATGGCTAGAAGAGTCTGGCGGAATTAAACATTTCCAGGAGATAAATAATAGAAAAGCAGAAGCGCTTTATGCTGAGCTCGACCGTGGCGATTTTTACAGGGGAACCGTCCAGGATGACTCACGCTCAAAAATGAATGTAACCTTTCGTTTGAAAGAAGAAGATCTTGAAACCAAGTTTCTCAAAGAAGCAGAACAGAATGGACTTCTTGCCTTGAAAGGCCACCGATCGGTAGGAGGAATCAGAGCCAGTATTTACAATGCATGTTCTCTTGACAGTGTCTATGCACTTATAGACTTCATGAAAGATTTTCGGAATTCAAACGGCTGACATTCTCATTGCCTGCTACCCGCTCTTATTTAAAGACCCTTAGTATTAAGAGTTACATTCTATTTCTTTTCTACCTCATCCGTGAAGCTGCTTAAAGCTTCACAAAAATAAGTGGCTACAATAACCCCAGAACCGTTAAAATATGGTCGAGGCTGTTGGGAACAAAAAACAACAAATACAAAACACCCCAAACTGCACCCGCAATATGAGCTTCATGATTAATATTCCCGCGTCCTTTTTTACTTTCGTATACACTATAAGCGAGGAAGCCCAGCCCGAAGAGCCATGCCGGAATAGGGATTGGTACAAAAATGAAGTAGATGCTTTCTGTTGGATAAAGAAATATAAATCCGAACAGTACACTCTCTACTCCGCCTGAAGCCCCAAGTGTCGCAAATTGAGGGTCATCACGATGATTAACCATCGATGGTATGGAAGACACAAGAAGGCCGCTGATATAGAGCGAGGTAAACTGAACAGTGCCCAGATTTTGCTCCAAAACTAAACCGAAAAAGAAGAGAACAAACATATTAACCGCCAGGTGACCAAAATTGGCGTGAAGGAATCCTGCCGTCAAAAGTTCAGACCAATTATTTTCACGAACAACGCGATAAGGAATAAGCATGCCCCTGTTTAATATTCGCTGATCAACGTAAAGTGCCGCTAATGAAATCGCTGATGTAATGCCAATCAATAAGTAAGTAACCGTCATAAATGCCTGTATGTTCAAAAGAAAGCTGAAGATAGTGAAACTCAATTTCTTATACGACAACCTATTGCCTTCTTCCAACAAATGTGGATATATTTAGAGCTATCGTTAAGCCGAAGTAGCTCAGGGGTAGAGCAACGCTCTCGTAAAGCGTAGGTCGTCGGTTCAAATCCGATCTTCGGCTCTCTTATATAAATCAGCTCTGATATAATCAGGTGCTCTTACTGTGATCCTGAAATAGGCTATGTCAATTCCCAGATCTATCAACATACATACTGTGCCCCGCCCCATCAGGCTTGTCATGGTTCTTATAGCCTGTACACTCATATTTCAAGCCTGTGGTATTGCTCGTGTAGGAACCGAACGCAGTGAAAATCCTAATGTCCCCAGTACAAACATACCGGCTGCAGAAGCCGGACGCATGCTTCAGACAGGCATTGCAAGCTGGTATGGCCCGAATTTTCATGGAAAAGCCACGGCTAACGGTGAGGTGTTCAACATGAATGACTTTACTGCCGCCCACAGGACGCTGCCGTTTAATACTATAGTGGAAGTCAGAAATACCGGTAATAATAAAGCAGTTAGTGTGCGAATCAACGATCGCGGGCCTTATGTTGATGACCGCGTTATCGATCTATCAAGACGTGCAGCAAGAGAAATTGATATGGAAAATACCGGTACCGCCAGTGTACGAATTATCCTTTTGGAAGAAGGTGATCGTCCCGTGGCAGCTGGTCTGGTCACAAATCAGGAAACATTTACGATTCAACTTGCATCCTTTAACAGCGAAGCAGAGGCTAAGGCTTTTGTTAAGCAAACGGAAGGCACACGAATAGAAAGGGTTAATCTTGCTGACAGGTTAGTATACAGAGTTTACTATGGCAAGTACGATACCGCAAATGATGCAAGAGGTGACCGGCGACGACTTGCAAGAAGAGGACTCGACGGCTTTATAAAACAGGCTGAAAATTAAACACCTGCATAACAGGTCTTTAATTTCATAATTTTCATCATTTTTGGATTGATTCCGCCCGGTTTTGAGTTATCATCCCAACGCTAAATAAAAGGGATTATGAAAAAAGATATCATCATTATTGGCACAGGATTCGGCGGACTGGCCACCGCTTCACGCCTTCTCTCACAGGGACACAACGTCACCATGTTTGAAAAAAGGGACAAGCCGGGCGGAAGGGCATACGTCTATGAAATCAACGGTTTTAAATTCGATGGCGGCCCTACAGTTATTACGGCACCTTTCATGTTTGATGATATATTTGAGGCGGCCGGGAAGAAGCGAGAAGATTACATCGATTTTGTGCCCTGTAATCCTTTCTACCGAATTTTTGATGCCGAGGGAAATCACTTCGATTATAATAATGACCACGAATTTACACTTAATGAAATTCGTAAGCGAAGCCCCGGCGATGTAGATGGTTATGAGAAATTTTTGGGAACGACAAAAGCCATCTTTGACAAAGGGTTTGTAGAATTGGCCGATACTCCATTTCTGAAGTTTACTGACATGCTTAAGGTAGCACCGGATCTCATCAAGCTTCAAAGCTACAAGACTGTTTACAAGTATGTATCTCAGTACATTGAGGATGAATTTTTGAGGAGATGCTTTTCATTCCATCCGCTGCTTGTAGGTGGCAATCCTTTTGATACCACTTCTATTTACGCGATGATTCACTACCTCGAGCGTGAATGGGGTGTCCATTATGCAATGGGTGGAACAGGCGCAATTGTAAATGCCATGGTGGATTTAATTGAAGATCAGGGCGGCCATATACATCTCAATGCTGAGATCGATGAAATACTTGTCGAAAATGGGACGGCCAGGGGGGTTCGCCTCAAAAATGGCGATGTTCATAAATCAGACGCGGTTGTTTCAAATGCTGATGTGGCCTTCACCTACAAAAATCTTATTGATTCCACTCATCGACGAAAGTATACCGACAGAAAAATTGAGCGGACCAAATATAGTATGTCGTTGTTTGTGATCTACTTTGGTACAAAAAAACGATACACAGACTCAGGGCTGGCACATCATAACATCATTCTTGGTGAGCGGTACAAAGGCTTACTCAGTGACATTTTTCACAAAAAAGAGCTGGCAGACGATTTTTCCCTCTATCTGCATATGCCAACGATTACCGACCCATCCATGGCCCCTGAGGGCCACGAAGGATTTTACGTGCTTTCTCCGGTACCTCATCTTGATAGCGGCACCGATTGGAATGAAATGGCACCAAAATACAGGGATGCCATCATACAGTTCCTTGAAGATAACTATCTGCCTGATCTACAGGAAAATATTGTTGCCGAGCATTACATAGATCCGCTCCACTTTCGTGATACACTCAATAGTTTTAAAGGTTCGGCATTTTCTGTTGAACCCATTTTGACTCAGTCTGCCTGGTTCCGCCCACATAATCGCAGTGAAGATGTGGATGAACTTTATTTTGTAGGTGCAGGCACTCATCCTGGTGCTGGACTACCGGGTGTTCTTTCATCAGCAAAAATTGCAGAAAACCTTATTTGTGCTGATTAAAATAACTCATCGATAGCTTTTCTGGATGCCGGCTAACATTAAGCTCATATTAAACCGACATAAAAAAACCGGGCTACTGTAAAGCAGCCCGGTTAATAGTCAATAATCAAATCAGCAATAAGGTCAGGACTTCAATGACTCCTGAAGTTTATCCCAGTCTGCCAGGAACCGCTCTAACCCATTATCAGTCAAAGGATGCTTCAGTAGCTGTTCAATGACATTGAGAGGCATGGTAGCCACGTCAGCACCCATACGGGCAGACTCAAGAAAGTGCATCGGATGCCGAATACTTGCTGCAAGTATTTCAGTCTCAATCGCATAGTTGTCATAAATTAAACGGATATCTGCTATCAGCTGCATACCGTCAGTCGAAATATCATCCAAACGGCCAATAAAAGGCGAAATGTAGGTAGCACCGGCTTTTGCGGCAATTAATGCTTGTGATGCTGAAAAACAAAGAGTACAATTTGTTTTTATACCCTCGTCACTAAACGTCTTAATTGCTTTTATTCCATCCTTGATCAGAGGGACTTTCACAACCACATTATCAGCTATATCAGCTATTTTACGACCTTCCTCCACAATTTCTTCATACGTTGTTGAAATTACTTCAGCTGATACATCTCCTTCTACAATATTACAGATCTTGGCAATGTGTCCTTCAAAATCACTGACGCCTACCTTCATACAGAGACTGGGATTGGTTGTAACCCCGTCTAACACGCCAAGATCATTTGCTTCTTCAATTTCGTTAAGATCTGCTGTATCTATAAAAAATTTCATAAAGTTTTAGATATGTTTGATTTATTTTAATCGTTATAAAAATACTATTAATACAACGAAATGTCTTTAGCTATTTTGATACTATATTTAATTTCAAGCGGTCTCTTGAATTTGTATTTTATGACGAAACGTAAATTATAGAAGAGGTTAACATGAGTAGATCAGGCAAAGGTTTTACAGTTGGACTATTAACAGGAATAGCAGCAGGTACAGTTTTAGCCTTATTGTATGCACCCGATACAGGAAAAAATACAAGAGGTAAAATTTCCTATCAGCTCAACACATATTTAGATGAATTGCGGTCTCTTATCGAAGAGCTTAAGAATGAAAAAGAAAAAATTTCATCTCAGGCAAAAGAAGACAGCGATAAAGTAATCGAAGATGCAAAACAACGTGCTGATGGATTAATTAAAGAAGCTGAATCTCTGCTGGAAAATATTGAGAAGTCCGGAAAATAAAGGACTTAATTTAAAAGCATAAAAAAAGCCGCGTTGTTTTCACAGCGCGGCTTTTTTTGATTAATTCTCCTCAGATGACTCTGAGTCCGGCTCATCGGCCCCAAGTGTTTCAAACACTTTTTCGACCTCCTCGTCTCCTTCGTCATATTCTGCTTTAGAGCCCACAATAAGCTCATCATACTGGAGCAGTCCGGTACCCGCAGGTACTTTATGACCCACAACCACATTTTCTTTAAGGCCCCGAAGCATATCTTTCTTCGCTTCAATAGATGCCTGTGTAAGAACTTTTGTAGTTTCCTGGAATGATGCTGCCGACAACCAGCTCTCAGTTGAGAGGGCTGCGCGGGTGATTCCAAGCAGGATTGGTTTCGAAATAGCAGGTTCTGCTTCACGTGTCTGAAGCTCTTCCTTGCCTTCGCCGATTAATTCATTGTTGATCTCGCGTATCTTGCGACGATCAAGGATAGTGCCCAGTTTTTGATCACTTCCGCCTGGATCTGTAACAACAAATTTACCAATCAGCTCATCATTTCTATTGTTGAGTTCGAAACGATCTACTTTATCTCCTTCGAGATACATAGTGTCGCCCGGATCTGTGACCTCAACTTTCTGCATCATTGTGCGAACAATCACTTCAATGTGCTTATCGTTGATTTTCACACCCTGCAGTCGGTAAACTTCCTGAATCTCATTCACGAGATACGACTGTACCGCGTATGGCCCAAGAATATTGAGTATTTCCTGTGCAGGAATGGTTCCGTCTGACAAGGCCTGGCCTGCTTTCACGAAATCGTTTTCCTGAACCAGGATATGTTTGGAAAGTGAGATGAGATACGTTTTTTCATCAGTACCATCTTTACTTTCAACAATTACTTCCTGAGAGCCACGCTTACGGCCGCCCATTCTCACAATACCATCAATTTCAGATACAGCTGCAGGATCGCTTGGTGAACGAGCTTCGAAAAGCTCTGTCACACGCGGAAGACCCGCCGTAATATCTTTTGATTTGGAAGCCGCTCTTGGAATCTTGGCGAGAATCTGACCTGCTTTTACTTTTTCACCGTCATCAACGGTAATGTGTGTTTCAACAGGTAGTGTGCTCTCACGGATTCTGTCGTCTTCGCCTTTAACTACAATTGTAGGAACAAGCGAGCGATCACGAGAATCTATAATCACTTTCTCACGGTGACCAGTCTGGGAATCGGTATCCGCAGTATATGTCACCTCTTCGATAATATCTTTGTATTCGATCTTACCATCAATTTCGCTAAAGATCAGTGCGTTATAAGGATCCCACTTACAAAGCGGCATTCCTTTCATAACTTTATCACCTTCTTCGACCATCATTTCAGAACCGTATGGTACGTTGTAAGTGTTTAGAATCTTGCCGTCTTCACCGACAATTTTCATCTCACCTGCACGGCTAAGTACGACATTGTGAATTTCTTCACCATCATCATACTCAACAACACGAACGTTATCGAATTCAATGGTTCCGTCGAACTTGGCTTTGTGCTGTGAATCTGCCTCCATACGAGATGCAGTACCACCCACGTGAAATGTTCGGAGTGTCAGCTGTGTACCGGGCTCACCAATAGATTGCGCTGCGATAACTCCTACAGCCTCACCTACCTGAACCATACCGGTTTTAGACATGTCTCGTCCGTAGCATTTAGCACAAACACCACGCTCGGTTTCGCAGGTAAGTACAGAACGAATCTCTACTTCCTCAATTGAGGTCTCTGCAATCTTTTTAGCGATACCATCAGTAATCAGCTGATTCGCTTCACAAATGATTTCATCCGAAATCGGATCAATGATTTCGTGCATAGACACCCGGCCGATGATACGGTCTTCAAGACTTTCAATAACATCTTCATTGTCTTTAAGAGCCTGCATTTTAATACCGCGAAGCGTTCCGCAATCTTTCTCATTGATAATAATATCCTGAGAAACATCAACAAGTCGTCGTGTAAGATAACCTGCATCAGCAGTTTTCAATGCTGTATCGGCAAGACCTTTACGCGCACCGTGAGTAGAGATAAAGTATTCCAGTACTGTCAGACCTTCACGGAAACTGGACAGAATTGGATTTTCAATCACCTCATTACCCTGCTGCATGGAGCTTTTCTGAGGCTTCGCCATCAGACCTCGCATACCACCAAGCTGACGAATCTGCTCTTTGGAACCACGAGCACCGGAATCGGCCATCATGTAAACAGCGTTAAACCCGTCTTTATCTTCGGTCAGACTCTTGAACAGAGTTTCTGACACCCTGTTTGTGGTACTGGTCCATTTATCAATAACCTGGTTATAACGCTCATTGTCAGTAATGAAACCCATCTCATATCGATCCTGGATTTCTGCTACTTCATTCTGAGCACTTTCAATCAGCGTGCGTTTTTCATCAGGGATAATAATATCCTCGAGGCTAAACGACAGACCACCAACAGTTGCCTGCTCAAAACCTGTTTCCTTCATCTTGTCGAGGAAATGAGCCGTTTCTACTGAACCGACAGTATTGTAAATACCGTCAATAAGGCCACGTAATTCTTTTTTACCAAGAGTACGGTTTACGAATTCCACACCTACAGGAACGATACGGTTAAACAGTACGCGCCCAGTGGTTGTCTTGATAATTTCAGGTGCAAGTGTTCCATCATCCTGTTTCACAGGAACGCGAACATTTATCTTGGCATGGATATCAAGTTTTTTCTGATCGTAGGCGATCACAACTTCATCCGGATTAGAGAATGTTTTCCCTTCACCCAGTTTTCCATTGCCCATCTTGGTCATATAATATATACCAAGAATCATATCCTGAGATGGTACGGCCACCGGGCCACCACTGGCAGGACTCAAAATGTTGTGTGAACCTAGCATCAGGATAGATGCTTCCATTACAGCATCGTGGCTCAATGGAAGGTGAACAGCCATCTGGTCACCATCAAAGTCAGCGTTGAACGCAGTACATGACAGCGGATGGAGTCTTATTGCCTTGTCTTCAATTAAAACCGGCTGATAAGCCTGAATACCAAGCCTGTGAAGTGTAGGCGCACGGTTGAGTAGTACAGGGTGTCCGTCAATGACACGCTCCAATACTTCCCATACAACCTGATCACGTCGATCAACAACTTTCTTCGCGCTTTTAACCGTTTTTACGTATCCCCGCTCAATGAGGCGGCGGATAACAAATGGTTTGTAAAGCTCAATGGCCATTTCTTTCGGAAGGCCGCATTCATGCATTTTGAGATCCGGACCCACAACAATTACTGAACGGCCAGAATAATCAACACGCTTACCAAGAAGGTTTTGACGGAAGCGACCACTCTTACCTTTCAGCATATCACTGAGAGATTTCAGCGGACGATTATTATTCCGTACTGCATTGGATTTTCTGGAGTTGTCGTAAAGTGAGTCTACAGCTTCCTGCAGCATTCTCTTTTCATTCCGGAGAATAACATCAGGTGCTTTAATATCGATGAGTCGCTTGAGACGGTTATTACGAATAATCACTCGTCTGTAAAGATCATTCAGATCAGAAGTCGCAAATCGGCCACCTTCGAGGGGTACAAGAGGTCGCAATTCAGGTGGAATTACAGGAATCACGCTTTGAACCATCCACTCAGGACGGTTTTCAGTGTGCTGGTTAGCTGCACGGAATGATTCAATCACCTGAAGACGCTTCAGCTTTTTCTTCTTACGCATCTGCGACGTTTCATTCTTCACTTCATATCGCAGCTGATAGGCCAGGCTGTCAAGATCCTGTGTTTTCAGGAGTCCTTCAACGGCTTCAGCCCCATCTTTAACTACAAACTTGTCGTCGTCATCATTATCTAAATCATGATGATCCTCAGGTAGCTGATCAAGAATATCGAATTTCTCTTCTTCAGAAATAAGATCACCTTTCTTATAACCAAGATCTCTTGCGAGTCCGGGATTAAGAATGACAAACGTTTCGTAATAAACAATACGATCCAGGTTTTTCGAAGAATATCCCAGCAGGTAAGCAATCTTACTCGGCAGTGATTTAAAATACCAGATATGTACAATCGGCACTGTAAGAGTAATGTGTCCCATTCTCTCACGACGAACTGCTTTACGGGTAACTTCTACACCACAGCGATCACAAATGATCCCTTTATAGCGAATACGCTTATATTTTCCACAGTGACACTCGTAATCTTTAACCGGGCCAAAGATCTTTTCACAGAAAAGACCATCCATTTCCGGTTTGAATGTTCTGTAATTAATCGTTTCAGGCGTAAGTACTTCTCCATGGGATCTGGAAAGAATCGTCTCGGCTGATGCGAGCGAAATTCCAATATTAGAGAAGTCTTTCGTAACAGTTAATGTTTTCGTTGACGGCAAAGGTAAACCTCCGTTTGGATTTATTTAACAGAACAAATTTAGTCGATGTGAATTTCGAGTCCGAGACCCATCAATTCACGCAGCAGCACTTTAAACGATTCAGGTACGTCGCCTTCAGGTAAATTTTCACCTTTTACAATGGCTTCATAAACCTTGGATCGTCCTTTCACATCGTCACTTTTCACAGTAAGCATCTCTTTCAGAATACTTGATGCTCCGTATGCATAAAGTGCCCAAACCTCCATTTCACCGAGTCTCTGGCCGCCAAACTGTGCTTTACCACCCAGCGGCTGCTGAGTAATGAGTGAGTATGGCCCAATGGATCGTGCGTGCATTTTATCTTCAATCAGGTGATTCAGTTTCAGCATATACATCACACCCACAGTAGTTTGCTGATCGAGTGCGTAGCCTGTACGGCCATCATAAAGCTGAACTCTGCCATCTTCAGGAAGCCCGGCTTTTTTGAGCTCTGCCTGAACCTGATCGTAAGATGCGCCATCAAAAATCGGGGATGCATATTTCACGCCTAGTTTTAAACCGGCCCAGCCGAGAATGGTCTCGTAAATCTGACCCAGGTTCATACGTGAAGGCACACCTAATGGATTAAGTACGATATCAACAGGTGTACCGTCTTTCATAAATGGCATATCCTCTTCAGGTACCACTTTTGCGATTACACCTTTGTTACCGTGACGACCGGCCATCTTATCACCAACCTGCATTTTCCGTTTTTTGGCAACATAAACTTTTGCCTTTTGGATAATGCCGGGGGGCAGCTCATCTCCTA
>CAZVEP010000009.1:0-50738 GCA_964625635.1 uncultured Rhodohalobacter sp. | reverse complement strand
AATAATTTTAAAAACCGGGTCTTATTTATGGATAAAAAAACTCCAATAAATAAGTTACATTAAGCCTAATTCAAATCGGCCAGATCAGTGGGTATCTCATTGTGTTTTCAAAATCAAAAAAAAACAAAATTATCAGTGTGGAGAAAGATTCAGCCTTCCATTTTAGTTCTGTTAATTTCCCGTTCATCAGATCACTGTACCGATTCTTTAGACTTGTACTAATTCAGCCGATAAAAGGATAGGAGTAAATTATAGGTCGCTGTGTATCTCCCTCATTTCATCTTTGATATTGTATGAAAATGATTTGGATTAATCGGCTTTGAAATTTCATTGGGCCAGAGGACGTGATTACGGTTTAATTTGCTAAGAATTTAAATCGCTTAAATACAAAGACTTCCAGTTTATATGGGAAAGGTTAATACTAAACAACATATTGGTAATCTTCTGTTAAGCAGGGGAGTAATAAGTGAAGAGGAATTGCATTCCGCTGTACGAATACTAGGCGAAGAACCATCCGGCTCTAAACGAAGATTAGGTCAGATTTTGCATCAGGAATTAAGCCTGGACCGTCACTCAATCATGCGTGAAATAGCCAGTATTTACGCATTTGATGAAATATTTTACGGGGTTGATTCACTTCCGGATGAAAAAATTGAATCCATTAAAGCAAATTCAGAAGAGATACCAAAAGAGATTCTTGATGAGTTGGTTCATCAAAAAGCAATTCCTATCTCTTCAAACAGTACATCTATTACTATTGCGACGCCCGACCCGTCTAATCCCGAACTCTCAACCATCACCTCGAAACTAAACTTCAAAGAAGTTGACATCCGGTATTGCCGGCATGAACTCATTGAAAGTATTCTCTCAAAAGCGTATGAAAGGAAAAATGAGTTTCTGGATCTGATTGAAGACATCGAGATGGAAGATGGTGAGATCAGTGAAGTGGAAGAGGAGGTTGATGAAGATGAAATTGATGCTGAAATCAATCAAAGTATGCTCAACTCCCTGGTGGAAGGTATGCTTGTTGAAGGAGTTCGCCGTGGTGTGAGTGATATGCATATTATTCCCAGCGGGCCTACGACTACTGATATCCGATTCCGAACAGATGGTAAACTACAGCTTTGGCATCAGCAAAAAAATGTAAAACCAGAAGCCATTACCGCTGTCATTAAGGACAAGACTAGAAATGTCGACCGATTTGAAAGAGACAGTTCACAGGATGGGTTTATTCAACGTGCTGTAGATAACTATAACATTCGGTACAGGGTATCTATCATGCCAATGGTGGGTACACAGTTCGAACGAAAGTTTGAGTCTATTGTAATTCGAATATTAGATGACCGTGAAGTGATTACAGATCTTAATGTATTGGGTCTACAGGAACAGGCGAAAAAGGACTTTGTAAAAGCGATTGAAAAACCATCCGGTATCGTCATTATCACTGGGCCTACAGGAAGTGGTAAATCAACCACTCTTGTAGCTGCACTCTATTATGTGATTGATCCTACAAAAAATGTACTTACAATTGAAGAGCCTGTTGAGTATCTGATTAAAGGAGCAAGGCAGCTTAAGATCAGTAATAATATGTCATTCGAGCAGGCCATACGTGGAATTTTGCGTCATGACCCCGATATTGTTTTAGTGGGTGAGATGCGGGACCTTCAAACGGCTGAGGTTGCTATCAAAATGGCAAACACAGGTCACCTTACATTCTCTACTCTTCATACAAACGATGCTCCAAGCGCAGTTTCAAGGCTGTATAAAATGGGGATTGAACCATTTTTAATTGCCAATGCTGTAAATCTTGTCATGGCTCAGCGACTTGTTCGCCGGCTCTGCAGCTGTAAGGAAATCTATGAGCCTGAGTATGAAACTCTGCGTGGTATTGGGTTTAAAGAAAATGAAATAAATACAACGACATTTTATCGGGCAGTCGGCTGTGAAAAGTGCTATAATACCGGCTACAAAGGTAGGGTAGCAATTATGGAAGCTCTCTACTTTTCAAAAGAGATCAAACGGATCATATTACAGTCTGGTGGCGATATTGATGAAGAATTGATAAAGGAAGCAGCTATAAAAGATGGTATGCTTACACTTCGTGCTTCCGGACGGGAACGGATCAAAAACGGTGATACAACCGTTGAGGAAATAATGGCAATCACACTCGACGATTAGTACATTTGGGTATGAAAGAGGAAATACATAATGAATCCGATATCATGCAGAAGCATTTGCGGGACTTATTGAAAAATCCACCGCATTTGCTGAAAAATTTTCATGATGAAGATACGATGGCATTTCTAAAACTGGGTGAAGCCATACATTATACTGAGGGAGATGTAATCATTCAGGAAGACGAGTTTATAAGTTCAGCTTATCTAATAGCAACCGGAAAAGTATCACTGTGGAAAGAGAGTATTAAGCTTAACAGTTTTGACGCAGGAAACTTTCTAGGAGAAACCTTTCTATTTAGTAAAAAAAACAAGCTTGCCAAGGTAGTATGCCAGGAGAATTGTGTTTTATTGAAATATGATAGATATCTGACACTGAATTATTTCAGACAAAGACCAGAGAAACTCTTCAATATTTTCACTAAAAACATCATCGAGATTCAACAGAAAAAAATATCTGATATGAATTCTCAACTTTTAGCTTTAAAAAAAATTAATATTGACGATAAGAAGTAGAGAGAAGATCCTACTCACCCGTAATAAGCCTTCAACCGGGTCCTGGTAATCGTCTTTAGCTAACAACACCATACCGAAAATTTTGTAACAAACAGGGTGTGAGTTGGTTTATTTATAAAAATATTAGAAAATTTTAATTAATTAATTGCTTAATGGTTGAGTCAGAAACATCGACAGTATCTATGGCACCCATCCGGTCGATTTCCAAAGAGATTCTTCAGGGCATGCCTGACTCATACAGAGGTCTGGATTATCATGTAGAGCTTGGAAAACAGATTAAACAGCTCGATGATCTCAAACGAAAGCACTTAATGTCATCTCTGCATTCATTTCTACTCTATATGCGAAAGAATGAAGCATCTGATATCGATATTGGTGGTGCAGGGTGCGATGGTAAGATATGGTATCGTATTTTTGGTAATAAAACTCCTCTCAAGATTTCAGAAACTCTCGAATATCGTGAAACAGATATTCTAATTCATAGCATTATTACCGATGAACAGCGCCAGCAGCTGTTGAAAAATCGTAACCTTGATTTTTCTTATTCACTCCCGACACAGAACGGTGAGAAAGCTCAGCGTTTTCGTGCCAATGTATATTTCGATATTGAGCATCTCGCATTAAACATGCGAAAAATTGATGAAGAAATTCGACCATTTAAAACACTTGAAGTCCATCCGGGAGTTGCTAAGGCACTTAGCCTCAAATACTACAAATACGGCTTGACGCTTATCACCGGTATAACAGGTTCTGGTAAATCAAGTACGCTCGATACTATTATTGATGCAAATAACCGAACTGTAGATTCCCATATCGTCATAATTGCCTCACCAGTTGAATTGATTCACAAGCCTATACGATCTGTGGTACGTCACAGGGAAGTTGGACGTGATGTAACCTCTTTTAAAAATGGCGCAATCCAGGCTTTGCGTCAGGATCCGGATATTATTGTTATTGGTGAGCTTCGTGATCCGGAAACCATTATGACGACATTAGAAATTACAGATTCTGGCCATAAAACTTTTGGAACCCTTCATACCTCTTCAGCAATGGAAAGTATTGAACGTATTCTTGGAGAGGTGCCAACTGAAGAACAAAACAGGGTGAGATCTCGACTTGCGGATGTGTTGACATGCGTTATAAGTCAGAAACTGATACCCAGTCTTGATGGAAAGAGGGTACTAGCCAAGGAAGTGCTCCTTGTAACACCCTCTGTCCGTGCAGCGATTCGCAATGACAACGTGAACGAGATTTACCAAATGCTTGCAGAAGGAAGTGAAAAAGGCATGACAACCATGGAACAGGATCTAAAACGACTGTTTGATGAGGGCAAAATCTCAAAAGAAGAAGCCATTAACAACGCTAATAATAAAAAGAGACTTTACCAGCTCATTAACGAATTAGACTACTAAGCTATGTTAAAATCAAAAGAATTTGTCGGGATAAGTCTAGAAGGGGATACCCTTAAATTTGCCCGGGTTATATCGGAAAAAAAGAAGCTTCGTGTTGTACGTGTGGATCAGCTAACGCTGGTAGACCCGATCAAACAATCGGCGAAAGCAAAACCGGTTACAGAATCAAAGGGTGACTCATTCGAAGAAGAATTGGATGCTGATCTTATATTTGGACTGGATGATGACACTGAAAGTCCGGCTCCCAAAAAGGCCGAAAATAACGGGTCGGCGAGCGCGACAACCGTTAAAGAATCTGAAGACATATTTGGTGAAATTGACCTGGATGAGCTTGATGAGGAGGAATTAGACGATGCACCCCAGAAAGATATTGTAGCCGAAGCCGGCGAAACTATCTCCAATGAAAAACTGGTGTACGACTATCTTTCAACTTTAAAGACAAGCAAAAAGCATATCGCGGTCAACGTCCCTTCAGGCGATACTATTTTCCAGTTTCTGAATGACATGAACTATTCAGAGATGAAGAAAAAAGAGCTTAAAGAAATTATTGAAGACAAGCTTTATTCTCTTCATAACAGAAAACCTGACGAAGATTTTTATGATTTTGAAGTAAGGGACGATGGTGCTTTACTTATTGGTTCACTTGAGAGTGAGTCACCAACATTATCTATCGTGCATGGTGCCGGTACTAAAAATAATGAAAACTATCTGATTAATGACGTTATCCCTGATGAATCAGTGATGATGGGGCTCTACAGAGAGCACTACGAAATGAACTCAGAATTAACAACAGCTCTTCTTCAGATAGGTAAGACTAAGAGCAGATTGTTATTCTTAAGAGGTAAGAAACTTATCCAGGTCTCTCCGGTCATTAACGAAGGTTATGACGACAAAAATTACCTTAATACCATCTTTTCAAAAATTCTTTTCCAGATTGATACAGGAGAAGTTCCGGGACTCGATCAGCTGATAATTTACAATAATGTAAAGGGTATGGCTGTGCTCGATTTTTTCCGGGAAAGTTTTAGTGAATTGAAAGTTGAGCAGTTTAAATTTGATGACGAGAAAATCTTTTATGGTAACAATCTCAGCTCAACAATTCCAAATTACACAACTGCCATTGGGCTTGCTGAGGTTGCTGCCAGAGCTGATATAACCAAGAAAATAAATCTTTCATTTCTGCCTTCATATGTTATTGATCAGCAGAAGATCTTTAGTCTGCAGTGGCATGGTATTTTACTTCTTGTATTGATTGGCTTATTCCCGGTTTTACTGAATCATTTTTATCAGCAGAATCGTGATCAGATTATGTCTCTCGAGACAGAATCGTCTCAGCTCACTCAGATGATTACAAATGTGGAACCACTTGTAACTCGTTCAGATGAGGTTTCATTAGAGCTCAGTTCGTTGCAGGATCAGCTAACTCTCTTACAGGAACTGAATGAAAACAATATAAAATGGACGGTAACACTCGATAGTTTCAACCGGGCTGTTCAAAACACCGGCTCACTCTGGGTTACATCTTTCCGACAAAACGATGATGTGATTCTAATTGATGGTCTATCACTCTTTCGACAGAGAATACCGGAACTTGCATCCCGGTTTGAGACTGTAACACTGCTAAATGTAAGAAAACAGGAAGTTCGTGAACGGGATATCTATTCCTTTACCATGATGATTCGAGATGTAGTTGACGATCCGTCGTTATTTACACCTCAAAATAACCTTCCAGAAATCTCTGACGCTTCAACACCTTAAATTATGTCGTACGCATTAAGAAATACAATTATACTGTTTGTGGTGCTCCTGATAATCGGGACAAGTGGCTTCCTGTATATTCACTATTATCAGCAGCCCAAAATTGAACAATTGGAGGGAGAAGTATCAGAACTCCAGACAGACTATGATCGCAAAAAAGAAATTGCCGATCAGCTACCTGAACTGGAGTTGGAACTTATTGAATCGAAATCGTTCATTGAGAACTTCGATAAAACACTTTTCAGAACTGAAAACCCAGACAGAATTTACAGATACTTATCTTTTTTAAGAGATACTGACCCTGTTGAATTTGATTATGTATTTACTGATTCAACCAGTAGTGATAAATATGGTATCGTTAATTCTCAACTTTCCGGTACCGGCCGTTATACAGCAGTACTAAACTTTTTGACAAGAATTGAAAACAGCGAGCCTGTTCAGAAAATTGAGAATCTGGTCATATCTCCGGTCAACCAGTATGAAGAGTACAGTTACGTGAATTTCACGCTGAATTTATCGAGTTATTATGATCGCAATAATTACTTCGATGTGTCGGGTACCCCTGAGATATCTGAACGGATCGCTTTTGCCTCTTTTAATCCATTCTTCCCACTTATAAGAGATATTGAGCCAAATACAGAAGAACAGATTAATATAGAACAGAGTCAGTTGGTGGGAATTGGAAACGGCCTCATTTATTTGCTGGATCAAACCGGCTCACTCAAAACTTTACGTGAAGGTGACAGAGTTTACCTCGGTCTCCTAGAGAATATTAACATTAATCAGGGTATCGCAAAATTTCGTCTAAATAAAGGCGGACTTATTGAAACAGTATCGCTGGAGGTAGAACGATGAAAAATCCAAAAACAATGATCAAAAAAGCCTTTTTACTTATATTTCTTATAACCGGTTTCACACAAATTGCGTATTCGCAGTCCGAAGACCGGCCTCCAAGGGAGTTTACGAATCCTGAAGAGATGATCTCATTCGATCGACGCACTCCATTCCCTGATGCAATAGAAGTTCTTACGAATTATGCTCAGCAATATGAAAACAAGTTTATCATCGATCGAAGCCAAAAAACAGGACCTATTGGCGTATCTCTGCCAGCGATGCATTGGAAAGATGCTTTAAATTACATTATGCGCGTACAGAAACTGGTCGTTCTTGAATCGGAAGATATCCTGGAAATTGTCACAGAAGAGGAAGCATCTGCTTTAACAGCCTCAGAAAAATCTGTCCAAAGTTCAGGCATTTCAGGAGAAGAGATTGATGGTATTTCAATCACAACCGGGACTCGCGAAGTACGAATTAATGCAACATTTTTTGAAGGGAATAAGAGAGCACTTCGGGAGATCGGTGTCGATTGGTCAACTATTTCGAACAGTGTTCCGGATAACATTTCAGATTTTATCGGTGAGGAATCATCTGAAACGCTGCCGAGTACTGAATTTGATGGAAGATTTGTGTCAGTAAATGCCAAGGGTGCGCAAAACGTATCTCAGAGTGTTTTCAGTTCAATTGTAAATCTGGGTGATGTAGGCGGCGGTATTGAGGTACAGGCTCTTTTCAGTGCCTTTGAAGCCGATAACCTTGGTGAAATACTGGCAACACCCAGCGTCAAGGTAATGGATGGTCAGGAAGGCCGTATTCAGGTCGGACAGGATTTTTCAATTAAACAGCGTGATTTTGCTGGAAATGTGACAGATCAGTTCTTTAGCACAGGTACCATCCTGCTTGTTCGTCCGCAAATTGTCGAAGTTGAGGATACAACGCTCATCTATCTTGAACTTGAGGCAGAGCGGTCTTCAGCACAGCCAGATCCCGTGAGTACAGTTATCAATAAACAACAGGCAAATACTCATGCTCTTCTGCTTGACGGGGAAAGTACTGTTATAGCCGGCCTTTATAGAACTGAAGAATCCGAAGTAAGAAGAGGTATTCCGATTCTTAAAGATCTTCCCGGGTGGTTTTTCGGCTTAAAATACCTTTTTGGCTACAATTCAGTCGACCGCCAGGAATCAGAACTCATTGTACTGCTTCAGGCCGAACTGGAGGATCCGCTTGAAGAGCGCTTCAATCGGTCATTTAAGAGCAAATCAGAACTTTTGGCAGAGAAAAAGGAACGTCATAGAAACGACTTAGAGTATATAAGTGATAAATCACCTGTACCACCTCAATCTAATGAAAGTACAGATTCAGAGCCTCAACCAATGGCGACAGATAATTTATCCGAAAGTGAATCTGATGACTCCAATAAACGTCAGGTCGTTGAAGCAGTTGAAAAGAATGATGTTGATATTAATGAGATCAGACCTGGCACAGAGTACGCCGGTATTCAGCACACGACACTCAAAAGAAGTGACCTGTCAGGATATGAAGGTATATACTTAGAGATGCCAATGCACAATGTGAATAGCAGTCATGGAAACAAAGAATATTATGCGATTGGCGGATCATTTAAAGTAAGAAGTAATGCCGACAGACTTTATGATAGCTTCGTAGATGAAGGGCTGGATGCACATATGCTCTACAATCCTGTATCAGGATATTTCTTTGTAGCCTATCAAGGATTTGAATCAAAAGATGACTCTATAAGCTATGTGAAAGAGATTCAGTCAAGCAGGCAACCAGAAGCATGGCTTTCGAGATTAATCAAAGAAGAGAGAAGGCTGGAGTTAAACGGAGAGTAACTTTTGGAGTAAGACAGCCGTGATGTCAAAGACCCGAATGGAATCCATTCGGGTCTTTTTTTTAAACAATATTTTTATGGAAAGCGTTAACTGATTGAAAATCAATGATTAAAATATAACACTTAATATTTATACTAAGTGTTTGCTACGGAATCAGTCGGGACACCTTCTCCATGTTCGAGCAAATATTCGATGGATATTTTGTTAAATAATTCAGGCTCCTCAATATTGCAGACATGACCGCAACCTTCGATAACCTGAAGCTTGCTGCGTTCGAAATTCCCGACCATTTTTTTAACAGGAGGGAGGAACATATGATCTTCACTTCCCATCACGTAGAGCGTAGGGTTTTTCATCTCCTTTTCTTTGAAGTACTTCAGAAGCGGGTTTACATCATAGGTTAGACGAAACCATTTCAAAAATTCTTTTTTCGCAAGATTTTTTGCATCGCTGATAAACATGCTGCGTGATTCCTGGTGATTGCTTTTTGGCATAATTACCCACGCAAAAAGCTTATAAAGCCATATAAAAGGAACTAGCTTCTTAAAGGTGTGACCCAGCCAAACCAAAACCCTCGAACGTATATCGAGACGTGTTATAGCTCCGCACATGACCGCTGATTTGACGACTTCAGGCTTAATTTCCGCAATGGACCGAATAATGATTGTCCCCAGAGAGACACCTACGAAGTGTGCGGAATTTATATTATTGCGTTTCAGTACTTCCAGTACATCTCTGCTTACCGTTTTAAAAGTGTATTTTTCCTTGTAATAGGATTTCATAGTGCTCATCTCTTTTGATTTGCCATGGCCACGCAAATCAACAAGCAACACGTTAAAATGCTCTTGATAAGCTCTAACCTGCTTAAACCATATAGAAGACGAACCTCCGGCACCATGGATAAAAACTACCCAGTCGCAAGGTTCTTTTTTTTCAAATTTCTTGTAGTATAGCATTAAGAAAGTTGCACTAGTCTGTTAAGTATGAGCGCAGTAAAAATAAAAATCTCAGGTTTAGTTCAGATAAAAAAAGGATATATTTCAACGCGCAGTAAAGGCTGTTTTTTAATATTCGATAACAGACGTAAAAGGATACACATTTGATTTAACGAAAATCAAAAATAATCAATCGTTTACCTCCAAAAAAATTGCTTTCGTTTTTTTCTTAAACTATTACAGCACAAAGTTTGGAAAAAATTAGTTGAAGCCATTCAACTCAGAACTATCTATCACAAATGAGACTTATCTTTGCAACCTTCAAGGTAATATCTGTTATCTCAGTAACACTTGGTGTTTATACAATATTTATAACAGGTTATAGTCTGTTAAGAATTTTTAATCGCCCTGTAGATAGATGGCGAAATAATACTTTACGTACTTGGGGTAAATTAGCGGCTAAAAGCCTTTCAATTAGCGTAAATGTCGAGGGTACACCACCTGAACCACCATTTTTCCTTGTAAGCAATCATTTAAGTTATGTTGATATTATTGTCTTATTCAGTCGCCTGAACACGACCTTTGTTGCTAAATCTGAAGTAGCAAAGTGGCCTGTCATTGGTTTTATTGCCCGGACAATAGGCGTGGTATTTATAGACCGAGCCAGACGATCTGATGTAACCCGCGTAAACGCAGAGATTACAAACTCTGTGACAGATAAACGGGGATTAACTTTGTTTCCAGAAGGAACGACAAGTCCCGGTTCAAAAGTTCTACGTTTCAGAGCGGGACTTCTGGATTACCCTGCGCGTTCAGATATTGGAGCCCATTATTGTGCATTATCTTACTCAACAGGTAACAAGAACGGCGAAGATAACGCATATAGAGTTGTAAGCTGGTGGGGTGATTCCGGACTCCTTACTCACGTAATAAGATTGGCTAAGGAAAAATCTATTAAAGCAACAATTGCGTTTGGTGACACAGTAGTAAATGAAGATGACCGCAAAATATTGGCTCAAAAACTGCAAAAAAAAGTATCTGATGTGTTCACACCAATGTGTAGTCCGGATGATACTGAATTTGAACCGCTCAAGTTTTAAAATCATGATTACGAGATGAGCCGCACGTATTCACGAATAATTTTGATTTTAGTTCTTTTGTACGGTCTGTCCTTTTTGATTCAAATGTACTTTCCCGTTGAAGAAAAGCCAAACAAATACCAGTCAGAGCTAACTTTTCAATATGAATCAAATAGTCTGACGTTTGACTATTTAGAATTTGGTGAAGCTGTTGAAAAACCACCGGTCGTAATTATACCTGATCCTTTTTTTCCCCCCGAGAAATTGGTGCAATTCTCACTTCAAATTTCTTCTGACAGAAAAGTAATCATTCCGCTATTTGCTTCAGATAAAAATAATAATAATTCACCTGCTGTAAGAGCTGATATGCTGATGAAATTTTTTCAGTCAGCAGGGATCAGTGAGTTTGATTTAGCAGGCCATGGTTTTGGAAATTCAGTAGCAATCCGGTTTCTCAATTCCGCTCCTGGCTCATATGTAAGAAGTTATACAATGATGTCTGCAATAGGAGTACAGGAGTTTCATTTTTTGGGCTATCACGTACTAAATCAGCCAATTTACTCCGTACTATATCCTATCGGCTGGTTGGTGGATCATGCACTCCCGATTGCATACTGGAACAGATATATTCCAATTGACCTTGCTGGCGCCCGATTTCTGAATGAAATGGATCAGAGGCCTTATCGGGATATTCTGTCTGGGTTGAATCTTCCTGTTCATATCATCCATTCTGCCGAAGATCGTCAAATATCCGTTCATACGGCAAGAGAACACTATCGGATTATTCCGCAAAGTTCAATAACCATTACAGCCGGGGATCATTCGGCTATTCATGACAATGCCGCTGAATGGGCCGAAAGTTATTCTTTATTTCTAACAGCTATTGAAAATGCTGACACACCTGCCCAACAGAGTGTACCCGAAAATCGTATAGAGCTTGCAAATCAAGATTTTAAGATAGGTGATGTGCCACCGGTTGATGACTGGGCATTTTTTATGGTCATACTGCTGCTTACAATAGTTACCTTCGTAAGTGAAGATCTGGGCTGTATCGGAGCAGGACTTTTAGCTGCCGGAAATGTCATTACCTTTCTATCTGCCTTTACAATTGTATTCTTAGGAATTTTTATTGCCGACGTTGCTATTTACTGGATGGGACGGATATTTGGACGACCTCTTATTCAAAAAGCCCCATTTAAGTGGCTTATTTCAAAAAAAGATATTGACTGGACTGCTGTACTATTTAAAAATAACGGGTTTAAAATAATGTGGGGAAGTCGGTTTCTTCCCGGTACACGTTTTCCAACATATTTTTCAGCCGGTGTTTTACATACTCCGTTTCCGACATTTTTTGTCTATTTTTTCACATCTATCCTGATATGGACTCCGCTGGTTTTAGGCATCTCAATCCTGGTAGGTCAGCAAATGTTATCCTACCTGCAGATCTATCAGGAATACTCCGTTCATATCTTCTTTATTCTTGTCATTGTTATTTACATTGGGTTCAAATTGTTGGTCCCACTATCAACCCGAAAAGGCCGAAAAGAACTTGCCGTCTTTTTTATTCGGCTCAAGCAACGGGCTTTCGGTGAGTAAAGAAGGGAAAGGGTAGAAGCTGCTAATTTTTAATATGCTTTATGTCCGCTTCGATCTAAAGAATCGCTTTAGAATATCGCTGCATTCCTGCTCAAGAATGCCCTGAATAATCTCGGTTTGATGATTTAGCTTTTTGTTAGCAGCAAGGTTGAAAACTGTTCCGCATGAACCTGCCTTTACATCCATGGCACCAAATACAACTCTTTCTAGTTTTGACCATACAATTGCACCTGTACACATCATACAAGGTTCAAGAGTTACATAAAGGGTGCAGTGGCTCAAATATTTTTCATGAAGTGTTGTACATGCAGCAGACAGAGCCAGCATTTCGGCATGAGCAGTCGGATCGCAAAGCATTTCGACCTGATTGTACCCCCTTCCGATTATTCTGTTATTATAAACAACGACAGCTCCAACAGGAACTTCGTCTTTGAAGAAAGCAGTTTCAGCCAATTTAAGAGCTTCACGCATATATTTATCGTGATGCGATGTCAGATCGCCGTTAAACATAGATCAAAAAAATAGTATGTTGTAGTTCTATCAAAATGCCAAAAATACCGAATATAAATGATGAAAAACGAACAGCTTCAAAAACTGTATAACAATATCAGAACCATACCCGACTTTCCAAAAAAGGGTATACAATTCAAGGATTTTACTCCTTTGCTGGCAAACCCTGAAACACTGGTAATAACTTCCAATTATCTTAAGGACCAGCTCGATGGACAGAATATCGATATCGTAGCCGGTCTTGAATCTCGAGGATTTTTATTTGGTCCAAGGCTTGCTCAAGATTTAGGAGCAGGCTTTGTACCCGTAAGAAAACCAGGAAAGCTACCCTCCGAAACTGTTTCTGAGAACTATGAACTAGAGTACGGTACTGACGAACTTGAAATACATAGAGATGCATTTCTAAAAGGAGCTAATGTTGTGATCCACGATGACCTGATTGCAACAGGTGGCACAGCTTTAGCATGCGCCAGATTAGTAGAAAAATTGGGTGGAAATATTGTCGCTTTTTCTTTTATAATGGAAATAAAATCACTTGAAGGAATAGAACTCCTTGAAGCTAAATCATATACGTGCCATTCACTATTATCAGTGTAAGGAACAAATTTGACCGGATACCCTATATAATCTATCACCAAAACATTACAGAAAACTACAATTATGGCAATACAAAAACTAACTACACTATTGATGTGTATCGCATTATTGTTTGGCGCTTCAGCCTGCGGCCCCTCATTAGTGCTTCAGGGAGTTGATTACGCTCAACCAATTGAAAGCGTTTTATCACCGGACTCCAACGCAGATGTACACGATCAACGATATGCAGTTAAATTTAATATATCACCTGTATTACAAGAGGAAGGCGTAAGTACAGTAGACCAGATACGGCTTATTCGAAATAGTGCCGGATACTATTTTCTAACTGCTCAGGGCTTTAACAATGTATATGTGTTTTCTCCTGAGGCAAACGAGCTGGAACTGGAATCAAAAATTAACATTACTGATAATGGCCTTCAACAACCGGCGTTCAATCAGCGCAATGGTACGATTGAACTAGTTGATATGTCAACAGGGGATACGTTCAACCTGGATCAAAACGGACTCATACAATAGAGATAAATATGAAGAAAATAATGAAACCAACATATACTACATTGGCAGCCTTTGTTATGCTTTTGGCTGGATCTACCGCATTTGCACAGCAGTCGGATTACCAGATCCAGCAAGATTTCAGGGTGGAATACAATGAAATTGTTCAATCTATTGAAAATGTCTCATCATCTGAAGATGTTAGTGGTATTTCTGATTCGATTGATGAGCTTGAAGCTAACTATTCGGATCATAGAGAATTGCTCAACGCTGCTCTTTATCCCGTTACATTTAATGAGCAAATGACCCATCTTCGAGATCTATTGGAAAGTTCCGGAAACAGCATTGATGTTGTAGAGGGACTTAACCTACGAATTGAACAGCTTCAGGCAGAAATGGGAGATCTTAGAAATCAGGTAACCCAAATGGATGAAGAGGCTTCGGCTTTACGACAGCGAATAGAAAGATCAGCTGCTAACGAAAGGCGATTGTCAGCCCTGGTTACCCAGTACCGACAAAATATCGAAGCCAGAGATGCTTTTGTCACTGACTTCCTTGAAGATCTGCTGAACCGATATGGCGCAATAGACGCAGAATCTCAGTCAGAAATTGCTCAGGCTAGCGAGAACATGGAAGTAAATCCGCTTACAATCATACAAGCAATCTTGTCAGAGTACATTAACCAGGCAGAAATGGATTCTAATCTGGAGATTCCTGATTTTGTACGTATGAAAGCACAGTATGCATATTTTTCTGAAGCTTGGGAAGATATCAGTGAACCGATGATAACTACTTACGCACCAGAAACACCCGTCGAAGCACAACAGGAAGTTACTGACTTACTATCAGCTTGGGAATCAAGTATTAATGATAAGCTCTGGGACGCTCTGGGTTCTGTATTTAGCGAAAATGGGATTGAACTTGAATCATTTTCAAACAGCGATGAATTTTCTATAGCACTGAATGAGTATGTTGATAGTGCCATTGAAACGGCTCTTGCTGAAAATGAACAGGCAAATTTCGAATCATATCAAAACTTTAGCGAATTTTGGAATAGCAGAATCAAAGGCGACTGGGGTGAACTGCTTGTAAGCGGCAATGTTATTTCGCAAACCCAAATAGCTGAAATTGATATTAAACTCAGTGATTGGGCAACAAATGCTGAGCCACAGTCGAACCTGATGTTTATTCTGTTTCTTATAAGCCTTGCAGTAATTTTGGGATTGATCGTATTGCTGGTAACGAAAAAGTAATTTTTTTACTTATTGTTCTATTCCTAAGGTTTACAAAAGTCTTGAGAATTTTAAACCCGTTCCGATTTTTATCGGAGCGGGTTTTTTTATTTGTAAACACCAGTGAGTAATTAGATATATGAGCTAAGAAAATTTAATGCCTCTTAGAAGTTATAGTTCATTTCAAATGACAGGTAACTTTTTAAGATCTTATCGGATAACATCAAACAGAGGGGAGAGCCGGAATCTTGAGTGAGTAATTCTATAAAAGTGAATAGCAGGTTGGATCAATCCTACTTTACATAATATATATTATACGACAAGTGTGTGGGCGCCGCTAATCCAATGCTATAGTATTGTGTCCATCTCATAGAGCCTAAAGATTAAATTATCATAACCAACGGAACAAATTCTTGTATCACACTTACAATTGTTCTCACAAATTACTTGGCCCTTTATAAATTTTCTCACTGCACAGAATGAAATTATTTATTGTTGAAGACGACAAAATTCAATCTCTTATCCTTGAAAAGATGACAAAAGTTTTGGGATTGAAACATATTGGCACTGAAGATTCCGGACAACTTGCCGTTAAAAGGATCCTGGAACGGAAACCTGATATAATTCTTCTGGATGTAAATCTAAATGATTCTGTATCAGGAATTGAAGTAGCGAAAAAAATTAAGCAGGTCTACGATCCAATAATTATTTATATCACCGGTAATTCTGATTTTATGCATAAATCCCTAGCTAAAAAACACGGGTTTCATGACTATATAGCGAAGCCTATTTCAGTTCAAAAACTGAAAAATTCAATTGGGTCAATTCAGCTTGCATAATTAACAGATCGGTAAAAGCTTATTTACTTTCAATCCAGGACATTTCATGTAAAACTTTTCACACTTACATCAAATTCGCCGTTCTCATTGGCATCAATACGTATTTTATCGAGAATTGCATCGATATTTATAGGTTGATATACCGTTATAAATCCATTCTCTTTTGTTTTTTTCATATTGGTGGCAAGCCTGGTCACATCTATAACAAGCAAAAACAGATTCTTACGGCCTTTAAATTCAGAATCCAGGTATTCACCAAGTTTTTGAGGTAATACACAGCGTATCCCTTCATTTTCATCGAAATCCTCGGGTGCAAATGCACCATTTTTATGGAGGTCAGGCCATTTTCGTCTGGATACCACATAAAATATTAAATCATCTTGCATGACTGTTTATTCAATCTGTTTAAAATTTACGATGTTGCGATATGAAGAATGGCGTCACCTTTGTGAACAACCGGGCTGTAATTCAGGCCTATTACCCTGCCTTCTTTACTATTAACCACCCGGAAACTCTCATTTCCATAAGGATCTGTAATTTTTCCTACTGTTTGTCTGGCGGTAACTTTGTCACCCAGCTTTATTTTAGGATTGAAAATTCCAGCTACTTTAGAACGTATCCATGTTGATTTCTTAAACATCTCAGGAGTATAATCGATCGGAATCGTTCCTTCTCGCATGCCGTAATAATTCAGTAATCGGTATGTACCATCAATTGCCGTCTGAATTCCAAAATTATCAAACCTCATAGATTCTCCAGTCTCATAAACAATAATAGGTTTTCCTTTCTTATAGGCAGCTTTACGAAAGGATTTGTCGATCAATCCGGAATGGATAATTATTGGAGGTGCAAAAGCATTAGCTAATTCAATATTTTTCTCATTACCAAATACACACCGTATTTGGGGATAATTAGCGCGACTAGCTCCTCCCGTATGAAAATCAATTCCAAAATCGATCTTTGGAATTATCTCTTTTACAATGGTGTAAGCAACAAGTTTTGCCAGAGAACCAGTTTTAGTCCCTGGAAATGAGCGGTTTATATCTTTTCCATCGGGCACTCCCCTAACATTCTGGATAAATCCATACACGTTCATTAACGGTATTGCGATTATCGTGCCTGACGTAAGATTAAGATTATTATTCGTTATCAAGCGTCGAACAATTTCAATACCGTTTATTTCGTCACCGTGTAATCCGCCGGTCAGTAAAACTACCGGGCCGTCTTTTTCAGCTCTGATGATTCGAATCGACAGATCAATACTTGTATAAGTCGGAAGGCGCGCAATGCCAATATGCACCTGTTTATCATCACCGGGATTTATTATTTGCCCGTTAATTTCAATTTGTTTAGGCATTACTCGTTTTATTTCTGGACGATTTCTTTTTAGTTTTATTCTTTTCGACCAGATTTTCTACGTAGGTAATAATTTCTGATGCAATATCTTTGTTTGTTGTTTTTTCGATTCCTTCCAGACCGGGTGAAGAATTTACTTCAAGCACGAGTGGTCCTCGCTCAGACTGAAGAAGATCAACACCTGCAATTGATAAACCCATAACTTTAGCAGCTGTTAAAGCAACCTGTCTTTCTCTTTTACTCAATTTAATAAGCTGACTTGATCCGCCCTGATGAAGATTTGAGCGAAATTCTCCCTCCTTTCCCTGACGTTTCATTGCTCCTACTACTTTATTGTTAATGACAAACGCCCTGATATCAGCGCCCTTAGCTTCCTGGATAAATTCCTGAACTATGACGCGTGCTTTCATACTGTGAAAGGCTTCAATAATTGATTCCGCTGCTTTTCTGGTTGGAGCTAATACAACACCGTAGCCCTGTGTTCCTTCAAGTAATTTTACTATAAGCGGAGCACCGCCCACACTGTTTATAATTTTCTTTACTTCTTTAGAATAATTTGTAAACACTGTTTTTGGCATACCTACATCAGACCGGGCTAACACCTGAAGACTTCTGAGTTTATCACGCGAACGGACTAATGATTGTGATTCAACAGCGGTTTGGATACCCATCATTTCAAATTGCCTGACAACAGATGCGCCGTAAAAAGTGACAGACGCACCTATTCGGGGTATGACAGCATCAACACCTTCAATAAGTTCCCCTTTATAGTAGATACAGGGATTATCCTGCTCGATTACAATATCACATTTCAGGTGATCCAAGACCGAGGCTTGATGTCCTCTGTTTTCTATCGATTCTATAAGCCGTCGGGTTGAGTATAAAGAGCGATTTCTTGAAAGTACAACTATGTGTAATGGGTTGTGCTGCATTAAGTTTTGATTATGATATTAAATATTTCTTTGATACATCCACGAGAAAGTTTTGAAGAAATTTTCTACCTAGAAGCAGATCATATTTCATGGCGCTGCGGTCGCTTAGTGTGAGCTCAATAACACGCTTTTTTCCAGCAAAATATGCAGTTTCTTTTATCGTGTAACGTTCTTGTACTAAACCGTTTGAACTTTTAACGCTTCGGATTTTTTCTAATTTCGATTCAAAAAGAGTATTGCTATAAGATGGGTGTTCGGGATCAAAAAGAGAGAATTGTACGAATTCTGCATTCTCTTTCTTAACAATTTTTATATTCTGGCAATTCAGACTCGATGTGTAAGCACCCGTATCGACTTTTGCGTCCAGCTCCTCAATAGATAAATTGGGAAATCCAATTTTTTCAATTCTGCCAATTATTTTCTTCACGCTAAGGTTAATCAATTAAAATTTAAAAATAACGGATTTAAAGCTCGGTTGCATTTCATATTTTGATACAATTTATTAAACCAGATTTTAAGATATACAAATCTATCTCCCAGTTAAATATGCAGACCCTAAACCGGCCTCAGGCTGTCGTTATTGAACAGAATTGCCGCAATAACATAAAAAAACTGAAAGCTAAAGCCCGCAGCAATAATGCTGACTGCCGGCCACACTTCAAAACCCATCAGTCACATATTGTAGGTAATTGGTTTAAAGAGGAAGGCATTTCTGCCATAACAGTATCCTCACCTCAGATGGCAGCATACTTTACGCAATATGGATGGAGTGATATATCGATAGCATTTCCATTTTATAAAACACAAATACATGATATAAATAATCTTGCACGCAATAGCAGTATTCGACTTTTTGTTGATGAGGTAAATAAATGTCGATATTTAAGCTCAAATCTTGAGCACCCGGTTGGACTGATGATTGAGATTGATGCAGGTTATAACAGAAGCGGTCTGCCATTTCAGGATCTGGTTACTATCGATAAGCTGATAACTGAGATTAAAAATTTGCCAAACATCAGCTTTAAAGGCTTTTACATACATGATGGTGGAACATATAGTGTAAAAGGTAAAAGTGATGTCCAACGCATTATCCAAAGAGATTTAGAGGCATTCAAATTTCTTCGAAAACATTATCCAGATGCTGCGTATGGTATTGGAGACACACCCTCTTGTTCATTGATTGATGATTTATCTCCTGCGACTGAAATATCCCCTGGTAATCTCATCTTTTATGATTTGATGCAAATCGAGATTGGCAGCTGTTCGTTTAATGATATCGGTTTACTTGTACGGGTACCGGTTGTTCAGGAGAAAGTCTATTCTGATGAATGCATTATACATGGCGGAGCTGTTCATTTTTCAAAAGAACGATTGATTGTCGATGGTAATGAAACCTTTGGTCAACCTGTACTCGTGAGTGATGAAGGGAAAATTTCAAAAATCGGAGATACATTCATCAAATCTCTTTCCCAGGAACATGGTATAGTATCAGGCCTTCAAGCGCTTAAAAAGGCTTATAATACGGATCCCCTGAAAGAACTATGGATTTGTCCGGTTCACTCCTGCCTCACTGCCAATCTTTTCGACTCGTATATCACACTTAACAATAAATCTATTGAGAAACGTGTTCTATCATGAGTGAATCTATCAAGGTATCAGAAAAATATTCTGAATATTGGCCGGCTATAACCATTGGCAGTTTAATCCTTTCCCTTCTCTTTTTGATCGGCTACATCTACTCGAATGATACACTGGTAGAGAGTTATTTAAGACTGGCAGCTTTTGCCTTTTTTGTGATCGGATTTCTAAGCTATTTCAAACTAAGAGACGGACAGATTACTATAAATTACCTGGTAAATGATGATGATGAGAGTGAAATGAAAATAACTTATTCAGTTCGAAATCAGAACATTCATGCCGAAACAGTCGATTTAAAAGAAATAGTTGATGTGAAAGTCGATGAGATGCCAAACCGATCACTATACAATGACTTTTATAAAGTTGATAAATCGGTTCGACTTAAAAAGAAAAATATGAACAGCTGGCTTTATCTCAATGAGTTACATGGGCGTATGATACCGTTAAGCAAAGAGAATGCGGAAAAGATCGTTAAGTTTATAGAAAGGCAAACAAAGTGAATCTATAAATAATAAGTTAAACTGTTCAGGAAATTAGAGAGGAACTTCCAATGGGCCTGCATCGTCTGTAAAAGCTCGTTTCCAGAATACAATTGCTCCCAAAACAAGGCCTTTAGCGATAAAGAATGTAAACACGATCATTAAACCAATGTCCTGAAAAACCGCTATGATCACGATATACACGAAAAAGAGAATCATCCTGTTTTTGTATTTCTTGATCGAGTCTTTGTCAAACCGGGGAATCTTATCAAATGGAATGGTGCTTACCATCAAAAACGAGAGAATGATAACGATTGGGATAATAAATGACAGAAACCCGTGTTCAAACCCTGAAAACCAGTCCATTCGTTTATTAAACGTAAGGTAAAGAGCTGAGACCATCGCAGCCTGAACAGGGATAGGAAGGCCTTTGTAAAAGTCGAATGTAGCATATTTAGAATCCACATTAAAACGTGCCAAGCGAATAGCTCCGCATAGCGGCGGTAATGCACTGAGGATTATCCCAATGATAGTAATTTCATTGAGAACGAATGAATAAAGTAAAAATCCCGGTGCAACGCCAAAAGAAACAACGTCACTTATCGAATCAAGCTCAATTCCAAATTCACTCGTAGCATTTGCCAGACGTGCCATAAATCCATCTAGAGCGTCAAAGAGTCCGGCAGTTACAATAAGCCATGCACCAAAAATCAGGTTTCCTTCAGCAACCATTATGATCGAAAGAAAACCACAAAAAAGATTCATTAAAGTAAAAAAACTGGGTATTACGATTCGCGGAATAGGTTTACGCTCACGTTTCTGACGTTTACGCTTCAATCTTAATTTTTGAATCGGATATTTCATAGTGGGTTATCGTATTTTACCAATAATCGATTCACCAGCTACAGTTTTATCACCTTTTTTAACCATAATATCTACATTTTCAGGAAGTATCAGATCCATTCGGGAACCAAATTTCATAATGCCGAATCTCTCCCCCGCTTTCACTTCGTCACCTTCTTCTAAGTAAAAAACAATACGTCGTGCCAGAAAACCGGTAATTTGCTTAAACAGCATTTTCGTACCTGATGTGTGTTTTACTCCAAAATGAGCCCGTTCATTAAGTTCAGAAGCGTGGTCTTCCCAGGCCATTAAATACTGACCGGGAGAATATTTCACGTATTCCACGTCGCCTGAAAAAGGCACACGGTTCACATGAACATTAAGAGGTGATAAAAATATACTTACCTGAGTTGCAGGCTGATTCATGTATTCAGACTCCTCAACGCTTTTAATAAGCACTACTTTTCCATCTGCTGGTGAAATGATCAGTGAATCGTCATCCGGAGTTTCCCTATCAGGGTCACGAAAAAAGTAAATGGTCAAAAAGCAAAGTATACCTAAAGCAGCATAGATAAAATATGCAAGTAAATCAGGCAGGAATGAAGCACCAAACGCCACAACCCCAGAAAAAACAATGACTACAGCTATAGTACCAAAACCTTCTTTTGAAATCATAGACTAACTTCCGAATGTCCTCAAAATATCATTAAATGTGACGAGTATTATAAGCCCGATCAGGAAAAGAAAACCAATTTGTTGCAGTCCCATTCGCACTTTGGCACTGGGTTCGCGACGTGTTATCCCTTCATAAAGTAAGAACATAAAGTGTCCGCCATCTAGAGCCGGTATTGGCAGCATGTTCATAATGGCAAGCGTAATGCTTAGAAATGCAGTAATCTCCCAAAAGCCCAAAAATCCACGAGAATCTGTTGCCTGTTTAGTTACACTGGCAATTGCAACAGGCCCACCCAGGTTCTGTCTCACTGATATATCGCCGGAAAACATCATTCCTATACCCTGGAGAATTCCAACAAATGTGTCTTCTGATTTTTGATAGCCCTGCCCTATAGCCTGTGCAAGATTGAAATTTAATGTCTGTACCTCATATATTTCCCTGGGATTGGGTGGAGCAATACCAATCTGATTTGTTTCAGGATCGGGTGTTACAGACATATTTTTTAATGTTCCGTTTCGCTGAACAGTAAATTCCAGTTCACCATCTGCATTTTGAATTATATCAACCAGCTGTATCCAGTAATCAATAGGTTCACCGTTTATTGATACTACCTGATCTCCGGGCTGAAACCCGGCTTCCTCTGCAGGGCTTCCCTCCAAAACCATCGATATACGGCTTGGTAGCGTATTATTTTGATTCAGAAAGCCTTCTTCACCTATTTGATCAAGGAAATTTGGCGGTGTTGATAAATTCTGTACTGATCCATCACGGACAATCATGAATGACAGGTCGCGTCCGGTGATAGCTGCAGGATTAAATATGTCGTTAAAATATTCGACGCGCTCACCATTGATACCGATAATTCGATCACCGGTCCTGAAACCGATATCATGGGCTACTGATTCTTCAGGAATGTAAAGGTTATCTACTGACTCAATTGGAATCACTTCTTCGCCATAAGAAAGAGCTATGCCGGTATAAATGATGACAGCCAAAATAGCATTAAAGATCACACCTGCGGTGATCACTATCATACGCTGCCAGACAGGTTTACTTCTGAATTCGTCTTCCTTTGGTTCTTGTTCAAGAAACTCATCATCCATTGATTCATCAATCATTCCGGCAATGCTAACATATCCACCCAGAGGTGTAGCACCGAGTACATATTGAGTTTCGCCTTTTTTGAAACTGAATATTTTAGGTGGAAAGCCTATAGAAAACTTATCTACACGCATTTTAAAATACTTTGCAGCCAAAAAATGACCCAGTTCATGAATTGTAACCAAGATGAATATCGCTGCTACAAAGATAGCAATCGTTGATGAAATGCTTATAATCCAGTCCATGACTTACTTAAGTAGTGTTTTAGCAAAAATTCGTGTTTCCTTGTCAATTTCGAAAAGGACATCGGGTGATGTAATGTCTGTTTGGTTGAAATTATTGATAGCTTTTTCAATAAGCACAGGGATATCAATATACCGAATTTCTTTGTTTAAAAAGCGTTCTACAGCAACTTCATTGGCCGCATTCATTACCGCCGGTTTGATGCCTCCCTCCTTCACCGCATCGATAGCAATTTGAACGCACGGAAATTTATCAAAGTCGACTGGTTCAAATGTCAGGCTCATTCGTTTTTGATAGTCAAGCCTTGGAACGTTAAGTGTATGCCTGTTTGGATAACTTAACGCGTATATAATGGGCACCTTCATGTCAGGCGGGCCAAGTTGTGCTTTTGATGATCCATCTTTGAACTCAATAATCGAATGAATAATACTTTGCGGATGAATTACAGGCTCAATTAATTCTATATCAATATTAAAAAGCCAATGGGCCTCAATGATTTCCAACCCTTTGTTCATCATCGTAGAAGAATCAATAGTAATTTTATTACCCATCTCCCAATTAGGATGATTCAGTGCATCTTCCACCGTAATAGAACGCATCTTATCTTTGCTATATTCTCTGAAGGGTCCGCCACTGGCAGTGATCACAATTTTTTCGATACTTCCCATATTTTCGCCAACCAAACATTGCCACATTGCGGAATGTTCAGAGTCAACCGGGATAAGCTGCTCATAGAATCCCGGAATAGACGTCAGCAGTTCGCCACCAACAACAAGTGATTCTTTGTTTGCCAAAGCTACTTTGTTTCCGGCTTTTAACGCTTCAAACGTTGAACTGAACCCTGCAAACCCAACCAAAGCATTTAAGATAAGATCAGTTTCTGAATCCTTCGACATTTCACGAAGTGCATCTGCACTGTAATCTATCTGCTTCGGTGAATAGCTAAGCGAATCTTCAAATTGGCTGCGATTGGATTCATCCGTTAAAATGAGCCATTCGGGCTGAAACTCATTCGCAAGAGCAGAAAGTTTTTTCCAGTTGGAATGGCCCGTGAGACCAACAATGTGGTAGGATTCTCGCTTGCCGGCAACAATTTCAAGAGCTTGTGTCCCGATTGAACCGGTAGCTCCCAGAATAGAGATGCGCTTATGATTGGAACCGTCACTTTTTTGCTTCATTATGGTCGTCAAAATAGAAAAATTTCTAGTTAAATCGGGACGAATAGATTTCTGAAGCAGATTCATAAAGAACTGCATGATTTTCGGCAGTTTCCCGCACTGAAGGCGAATATCCGCCTGAAAGCAGAAGCGCAATAGGAATATCTTTATCGGCAGCCGTTGAAATGACTAAATGATCCCGCTCTCTTAAGCCATTTTTTGTGAGTGATAACCGACCAAAATGATCGGTTTCCAGTGGATCGATACCGGCCAGATAAAAAATAAGATCTGGTTCGAACTCGGTAAAGATCTCCGATAGTGCATCTGTAAGAATATTTATATAATCTGCATCACCTGTATTATCAACAAGACCAATATCTTTAGTGGATGGCGGCTTTTTGAACGGGTAATTTTTTTCTCCGTGAATTGAAAATGTGTAGACATCGTCATCATTTTTGAAAATCTCAGCCGTTCCGTTACCCTGATGAACGTCACAGTCTATCACGAGCACTTTCTTAACCCACATGGCTTGTTTAAGCACTTTGATAGCAACTGCTACATCATTATAAACACAAAAGCCTTCACCCAAATCCGGCATTGCATGATGAGTACCTCCTGCAAGATTCCCGGATATTCCGTCCTGTAACGCCATCAAGCCTGCATTTAGAGTTCCCTGAACAGCTAATCTAGACCTGATGGCAAGACTTTTACTCCATGGAAGTCCCATTCGTCGTTCTTCTTTACGGGTAAGTGTTCCATTCCAGACCGCTGATGCGTAACGCTGAGTATGAACGCTGCAAAGCGATGTGAAATCAGCCAGTGATGGTTCAATAACCTGTTTTTTAGAAATTACACCTCGGTTAAGAAGATGCTGATGCAGAACAACAAACTTTTTCATGGGAAAGATGTGTCCCTCTGGCAAATCAGCATCATAGCCCTGGGAAAAACTAATGCGCACGTTTTATGAATTAAATTCTGGTTTGTTTAATAAATGCTAACATGCGTCCGGCTTTATCGCGTTCTCTTCTGAAAGAATAAAATGACAAATCATTAATTGTACACCGGGGATCAATCTCAATATTGGACCGTTGAATGCCTTTATCTAAAAGTTGTTGTTCAAGAAACTTTTTTAAATCCAGATGTGGCTTTTTACCAATTGTCCGATCAATGAAGGAAGAGGGAAACTGTTCGGCAACTTCCTCGCCTATTTCAAAATTATTCAGCGATATACAGGCTGAAATGTAGCAGTAAATATTTTTTGTATTTGCTCCCTGAGCTTTCATTTCTTCAATAGCTTTAGGCAAAATATCGGAAGCTGCACCCCGCCAGCCCGCATGTATCGCTGCAATAACGCTTTTTTCTCTATCTGCCATAAGTAAAGCTGCACAGTCTGCCGCTTTAATTCCTATTAAGAGATTTTGCTCTGTAGTAATAAGTCCATCAATGCCTTTATAAAACCCGGATTCACTAACTAAATGGGTATCAGACTCATGAACTTGTTCTGCCAGCGCCATTTTGCCGGTATGTCGAATTTCGTTATTGAGTCTGCTAAAATTATCTGCAACGACCGTCTGCGCAACATCTGTATTTTCTCCAAAATTAAGCCCCGGTATAGATGCATTCACATTAAATTTATCTCTTAACGCGTAGGTAAAACCGGCTTCTACCCCTTTAATTTCATTTATGATATTAGGTGAATAAAAGATCATTAACTGACAAGATGATTGATGAGCTGAGATTTTACTTTTTCAAATGGAAATGTAAAGCCGGTCCATATCTCAAACGACCGGCTTCCCTGATGAATGAGCATATCCAGACCTCCGATTGTTTCGGCACCTGCAGATTCAGAAATTGATAAAAATTTAGTTTTCAAAGGATTATAAACTAGATCATAGCAAATTCTATCTTCCAAGAATTCTGCATCGTGAATCTCAACCGGGCTTTTGCCAATCCATTTCCCCATACCCAGAGGTGTGGTGTTGACATATAATTCTGTTTCATCTGCAAAACTCTGCCATTGCGTATAATCTACAACCCTTGTGTAGAGCGATTCCCGAAGAGGTGTTACCGTTCTGGGTGTTCGAGATACAATGATGACCTCTTCAAAGTTCAGTTCCATTAATGCATACTGTACGGCAAGGCTTGCACCACCTGATCCAAAAATAATGGCACGGCCATAATCTAGAACGTTTTCGTAGTCATCAAGAGGGACTTTGAAGCCATAGATATCTGTATTTGAACCTTTTATGATATGACCACTTTCAATTTTTGAAACAGTATTCATCGCACCAACAGCATGCACCTCAGGTGAAAGCTCATCCGGCACACTTAAAAACTCTTTTTTATACGGGATTGTAATATTGCAGCCAAGAAAATTCTCGTTATTTAACCAGGCTATAAATTCGGGAAGTGCTTGTGGGCTGAGATCAACAGCTATATACTCTGCATTTATGGAATGATGCTGAAGAGAAATATTGTGCATCAGCGGTGATAATGAATGCGAAATCGGATGGCCGACAACAAGATAATGAGGTGAGTCAGAAAGGTTCGAGTCTTTAAATTCATCAAATGATAATGGCCCGCTTTGCGTCATCAACTAATGCTTGAAGTTGGATAGGTTGTTTATTACCAGGCAAACCTGAATAGAATACCAGTACTTTGAGAACAGGAAATAAAAAATGCGCACCTCGATAGAAGTGCGCATTTGAAAAATGTCTGGAACAAAAAGATTAAGCGGTTACTTCGCTACCCTCTTTTTCTGTTTGTTCGTCTTTAAACGTATCTGTTTCAGCCAATTCTTTGAATTTCCCCAGGTCAACTTTTAGTTGCTGTGGCAGTCCTTCAATAAAATTCGCAAGTTCTTCCTCTGGTTCGCCGAAAAATGTACGATAATCGAGGGAAAAATCGATTCTAGTACGTTTTCCGTTATCCAAAGGCGTAAAACGAATAGTTCCGGTTTGATTCAGATTTCCGTTGATCGTTATCCAGGCAAATCGTGTATTGCGAAGATTATCAATAACGTTTGTAGTCCATTGAAACTCCTCGCCTCCAATATTGGTTTTATAATCGAATGTCTGAGAATTGACCTTTTCAATTTCATCAATTCTGTTTAAAAATTTTGTATAATGAACGGGATTGCAAAGCAAATCGTAAGCTTTAGCAAGGGGTAGATCAACTTCGATTCTTTCGTGCGCCATAGTATGATTGAACTTCGGAAGTGAGAATTATAATTCAAGTTTTGAGAAGGTTGAGGTAAGCAGATAGGGCTTATCCACAATGCTCTAAATTTAAACATATTTTGATTAAGCATCAATCAATTTCGTGCATAAACATTTTTGTAGTATTAAATTAATATTTCCAGCTCATCTTAAACCTCTCATATGTATTTTAGCCCTGTTAATTTCCAGTGTTCCTTTTGGATTGCATGGTCAGGATTTTAGTGGTGTTTTCAAGAATTACAATGCGTTCCAGATTTATAATGATAATGAACTGCTAGCCGGACGTAACCGATTGGGGCTGAAGGTAAACCAAGGTTTGTCTATAGGTGAATTTGTTGCTGAAATTGATATTATTGACAGATATAGTTCAGAAATGGACTTTGAATTGTTACCACGCGAAATTTATGTCGATTGGTACACTTCCAACTACGACATCAGGATAGGAAAACAATCAATTATTTGGGGAAAATCTAATGGAGGTTTCGTCAATGATATCTTAACACCTGTAGATTTACGTGAATTTTTGACTCAGGATATGTCGGATCTGCGTGTGGGATTCACTGCTTTTAATTTAAGGCGGTATTTCTCAAACACCACACTTCAACTAATACTCTCCCCTTCCATAAGTACGGATTTACTGCCCGAGTCTAATTCCCGATGGTTTCCCGTTCAGACTATACCAACTCCCCTGCCCTTTAATTTCAGCGAGGCTTCACCAGATCAAAACCTCTCTAATGTACAGCTCGCAGCACGCTTAACCTGGCGTCCTACTCTATCGCTTGATATAGAAATCATGGCATATCACTGGGCGCATCCGATGCCTGCTTATTCGATCCAGCCCAGCTTTTTTACGTTTCAGCAATTTCCCGAAGTTACGTTACAAGAAACGTATAAAACATCTCCAATGGCAGGCTACACAACGGTGTGGAAACCGGGCGATAAATGGATTTTTACAGCTGAAGCACTATTTGTAAACGAAAGACTGTTTACTTTTCTGCCGGTTCCCGTTAGCAGGCTGGAAGATGCACTGGAAAATCCTCTTGAAGGATTACAGGTGCTTAGTGAATTTGATATCAGGCCCGATGGTTACCTGTTAACTAAGCCCTGGTTTCAGCAGATGGTTGGGGTTCAGACTAGTTTTAGTGGAGTTACAGCAGGTATTCAGGCATATCTGGAAGTTATTTTGAACTACGAAGAACGAATACTTCCTCAACAGCTCTTCCCTTATGTAAGTGCATTTGGCCAAAAGTCGTTTCTTCAGGATAGATTACAGGTTTTCAGTGTCGGACGATATAATATTTATGGAGAGGATTACTGGGCACAATTACAAGGCACATACGAAATCGCCGATGGATTTGAGTTTACACTGGGAACAAATGTATTTGGAGGGCCCTCTATTTCACCATTTTACGGCCATTTGACATTTAATCAGTTTCAGGAAAACAGTTTTATTTTTGCACAAACCTCTATCTATTTCTGATTAAAATATAGTTGTCTATCTGTTCTACTCCTGATCCAAAGTCATCACTAACCAAAATCAAGCCGGCTTTACAGAGGTTCTCTTTTCTTAATTATAAGGAATGTAACTGATGTTCATTTAGTTTTGGCTCCTGAATTGAAACAAACAGTTATTATCTACAGCCGTTGAAAAAGTTTGGTGAAATTATACTAGCTGCACCCGGCTCTGTTATCACAGGCATGGTGTTGCTTATTTTCCTGGCAATCTATCCCGCATCTCAAATTCGTACGGATTTTAATCTGGAAGGCTTTTATCCGGAAGAAGATCCGGTCATTGAAGATTATGATTTGCTTGAAGAAGAGTTTGGAAGGGATGATAATACTATTCTCGTTGGTTTCAGTAGCGATTCTTTGATTTCTCACTCTGTTCTGAGTGACATCGAAAAGCTCACAGCTGAATTTGAAGAGATTGAGAATATTGAGTCTGTCAGAAGTATTACCAAAGCTCAGCAAATTCAAAATATTAATGACCGGCTCACTTTTTCTGACTACATCGATGACATCCCTAAGGACTCTGAAACTTTATATCAGCTTAAGCAACAGCTTACGACCGATCCTTTACTTGAAGGAGCTCTCATAAATGCGAGTGGCAACACAACTGCATTTTTGCTGAGAATCATTGAAGAGCAGAATACTTATCCCAATAGAAACAAGATTATTTCCGAGATAGAGTCGATCCTTCAGGAGTTTAGCGGTTCTTATGAATTTCATAAATCGGGCATTCCCTATTTTCGTAACCAGTATGTAAACCTGTTAAATGGAGAAATCATTATTTATATAGGTTTCTCCTCGGTTCTTATAATTTTGCTGCTTTGGTATCTCTACAGAAGTATATGGGGCGTCCTATTTCCAATGATCATCGTTTGGACCACCCTCCTCTTTACCGTTGCCATTATTCATTTGACGGGTGGATATCTTGAAATTATGAGTTCTACCATAGCCCCCATTCTGCTATGTGTAGGTGTCGCGGATTCAATTCATATGATATCCAAGTATGATGATGCCAGGGAAAAAGGATCAGATAAACGCAGCTCGATCATTGAAATGCTGACAACCCTTGGCAGTGCAACTTTTCTAACCAGTGTAACAACTGCCATTGGCTTTGCGTCTTTACTCAGTAGTTCGGTCATGCCTATGGCTAAATTTGGGATGTATACTGCAATCGGAGTTTTGTTAGCTTATGTAATAACTATTTTCTTTCTGCCAGTTGCCCTATCCAAGTCCAAAAAAGGCCGTGTCTTTAATGAAAAATCAGGATCTTTTTATCCGCTGATCAGCCGGGTTCTGAGTAAAATCACGGCAATAAATAGATTACACTATAAAAAAGTACTCTTTGCAGGATTTATCGGTACAATTCTGGTTTTTACCGGTGTCAGGCATGTTGATGTAAATGGAAAAGTATTTGATGATCTTGGAGAGGATACTGAACTGATGAGGGATAGTGCGTTCTTTTCTGAGCAGCTGACACCACAATTTCCGCTTGAATTTATCATAGACTCCAAACAACAGGATGGAGTCCTTAAACATGATCTTCTTAAACGTTTAGCGGATTTTGAAAATTACCTGCTTCAGTATGATGAGATTGAAAGAGTTGCAGGGCTTCATTTACTCATTGAAGAGGTCCACGAGCTGCTGAGTAATTCAGATAGTGCAATGCCCCAAGACGATGCGACTGTAGCCCAGTATGCTCTCCTACTTGAAATTAATGATGCACCAATGCTCGAACGGCTGGTGAATTTTGACTATAGCAAACTTCGCGTTACAGCTTTTACTGAAGATGTAGGTTCAAAAAGAATTAATGAAATGCGTGATTCTATAAAGGTTTATCTTTCTGAAAATTTTCCAGATCAGGAAATCACGCTTACAGGAACAACAATACTTAGTGCTGATCTTACTAACAAAATTGTATTTTCTCTGGCCTGGAGTATTCTTATTGCCGTGATTGCAATATCAATTATTATGACCCTGCTGTTCAGAAACCTCTATATGGTTTTTATCTCACTGGTTCCCAACCTTATTCCACTTCTCGCAGTTGCCGGGGTGATGGGATTTTTCAATGTTGATATCAAGCCTTCTACTGCTGTAATCTTTACAATTGCGCTTGGAATAGCTGTTGATGACAGTATTCATTATCTCGCGAGATTCCGAATTGAACACATGAGGTCAGGTGCACTGTTTGCATCACTTACAAAAACAACTGTTCAAACAGGTCGTGCAATTATAGTAACAAGCCTTATTCTAATTGCCGGATTTGGCACTCTTATAACCAGTGCGTTTACATCAACAGCCATGATGGGAATCCTTGTTTGCACAACCATTGCAGCAGCTTTGCTGGCTGATTTATTTGTTCTGCCCTCTCTTTTTTACCTGATAAAGCCCAAACTAAGTTTTAAAAAAGAGCCTCTACGTGATTGATAATATCTTTGTGAACATTTGTTCTATGCATTGTTGCATCAATCACTTTAATACGATCCTCTTCACGGCTCAGGATATCAAATCCTTTTGATACTTTTTTGAAAAATAATCTCCCGGATTTTTCCATCCGGTCTTTCCGGTCTGATGATATTCGTTTTTCTGCATCACTAATACTTATTTTCATATAGATGGTAAGGTCCGGTACCAATCCATGAGCTGCTATTCTGTTAAGCCCCTTTATGTCATCTAAAGATGCCGACCCTCTTCCATACCCCTGATAAGCAACTGTTGAGTCGTAAAACCGATCAAGAATTACAGTTTTGTTATCATTAAGCAATGGAATTACTTTCTCAGCGATAAGCTGGGACCTTGCTGAAGAGAAGAGCAACAGTTCTGTAACGGGGTCCATTTCTTCCGTATCGTGCAGTAAAAGGGATCGTATATTTTCAGATACCTCTGTACCTCCCGGTTCGCGGAATACGTGGCACTCAATTCCTTTTTTAGATAAATAAGAGTTAAGTAAGTTGATTTGAGTTGATTTCCCACTTCCATCAATACCTTCAAACGTAATAAACACTAAGCTTCAGTTTAATTAATTGAAATCGTCCATGTCGTCAATTGATTCTTTCGGCATAACGATTGCCATCGCTAAATAAAGAAGAAAGAAGCTTCCAGAACTTAAAAAGAACGCAATTAAAAAGCCGATGCGCAATACAGTAGAATTCATTCCAAGGTACTTGGCCAGGCCGCCACAAACGCCAAACAGCTTACTGTCTGTGCGAGATCGTGTAAGTCCGCCGGAAAAACTCAGTTTGTTGCTTATTGAACGCTTGCCAGACCGACCGGAACGTGATGCTTTAGATGTGCGGCTTCGGGTTTCTTCATCTGAATAGAGAAAATCATCCAGCTTGTCATACGTTTTTTTGTTTTGTGACTCCCGAACGGTTGCTTTTTTCTTTTCTGATTTGGACTGTTTCATGAATCCGATACCTATAACGGCAAGCATTGCGCCTCCAAGATAAGGCAGGAACTGCATCACAGTATTAAGAAAAGGCACACCGCCTGTCCCCATTATTTCAGCTCCAATGGTTTGGCCAATAAATGCCAGAGAGACGAAGACAAACGCGAGCCCGGAAATCGTTTTAATGTTCCAGATGGAATGAGATTCCTTTTCCTCGCTGGTTTCGAGAAAAGACTTCAACGAATTTTGCAGATCCTCGTCTGTTACATTGATTGTTGATGTGTGCATACGAGACTTTGTCTGTTCAGCCATGGTTCATGAGCTTTTTTGATTCAGATGATTCTTAATAAATTCCTTACGAGTATAAGATTATTGAGTTTCAAATCAGCAGGTTTTTACATCTACAAAATATGAATCTATAAGATAAACTGTTCTGAAATTACCTTATCCATTTTGATATCAAACGAATCAACAGGAAGCGGCGTCCAGTTCATATTCATCGAATAACAGAGGCCTATTTTTGTAAAGCTCAATGAATTAAGAAAACGGTCGTAGTACCCTTTACCATATCCAAGCCTGTTTCGCATAAAATCAGCTGCTACCATTGGAACGATAACCAGCAGATCATCCGGTAAATCCACTTCAATATCTGATGTGGGTTCCATCACCCCCCACTTGTTTTCCGATAAAGACGACAGCGTACTAAGCTGATGATGTGAAAGAATACCTTCAGACTTTATTTTTGGAACAATAACTTTTTTATCTGAGTCGAGACAAGCATTAATCAGATCTATTGTGAATACTTCTCTTTTTTTCTTCATGGATACATAGGTGTGTATGGAAGACGCTGATTTGAATTCCTCTGTCATCACCAATCTATCAATGATTTTACTGCTCAAATATTTCCATTCACTTTCTCTAAGTGACTGTCTTAGAATGTGATGGTGAATCCTTCTACGGCTTTTGTCACGGGCAATTAAACCACTCATTACAAATGAAGTTTCAGGTGTTCGAAAGGTTCTTCATTTTCCAGTTGAACAATAACACGGTCCCAGATGTCTAAGCCGTACTTATTCATGTAGTAGATGAAAGCTATTTCTCTTTCCTGTAAATTTTGATTTGGAAAAATATTGGTTTTTATTCGTTTTATGCGGTCCAATTGTACGTTTTCCTGATCTTTTACACTACGATAAACTTTGCCTTTAAGCTTATCAAGCTCCGAAAAATAGGTGGCTTTCGCTTTACCAACACTTCCTTTAAGGGATGGATCAATGTCTCCGATTTCATCACGTTTGGCTCTTGATAACTCTTCTATTTGAGACCTCCACATACCAAACAGCTTTTCAATATTCACTGTCTCTGATTCTTTTACGTATTTTTTTTCCAGGTCTTCAATCCGTTCGAGGTATGACTGCCACTCAAACGGCAGTTTTTCCAGAATTCTGTCTATTGATGATTCAAAGATTGTAAGGCTGAACCTTGGCAAAATTATCGGCATTTTAAAACCAAAACAGTCATAAAGATCTTTCATTTGGGCGTAGTAAGCGATTTCTCCCGGTCCGCCAACATATGCGGCAACCGGAAGGATGTAATCTTGTAAAATCGGCCGTAGAAAGACATTAGGTGAGAACCGGTGAGGGTCTTTGTCAATATGATCTAAAAGCTCAGCTTCAGTCCAATTTCTGTCAGGAATATTCCAAACACCATCAGTAAACTGAATTTTAATCCTTTCCCCTTTATTAGTGAGATAAAATAAATTTGATGGTTGTACCTGAACCTGATCGTGATAGCCTGCTTCTTTAAGAGAAAACGTTGTATTATCAAGAGCCTCTGATATCTCTTTGTGAGACTTTACAGCCGTTTTCATTAAATGTTTAGTCTGAGATTTTGCAGCTTTATCAAGGCTCCCTGCAAGGACTAGTCCATGTTTACCAAAAAATGACATTAGTAACTGACTAAATGCCTCCCCAAAGGTAACGTCTGATTGATAGCATAAACCGAGCTTGTCCAGAAGTTCTGACTTAAAATCAGTGTCATCCAGAGTTTTGTCAAGTTTATTCCAAACTCTATTTAATTCCTCGCCAAGCTCGATAGTGCTTGCTGCTGGTGCATTTTTATATGTTTTATGCTCATAATCTATCGAAACGGTATCGTAAGATTCCGGAAAGGTGATGGTTGAAACTTCATCAATATCATGATCTTCATCTGCCAGCCAAAAAACCGGAATCACGGGATGACCCGTTTCATTTTCCAGTTTTTTAGCATAAAGTATGGCTGTAATTGTTTTGTAGACCGTATATAAAGGACCGCCAAAAAGTGTAACCTGCTGGCCCGTTACCACTGTGAGGCTATCTTCTTTTTTTATCTTATCAATTTGTGAGCGTGTAACTTCTTCGTCGAGATATGCATTATTGAATGATTCCAGTATCGACAAACTGAAACTACGGTCGCCTTCAAAAGTAAAAGTATCAACAGAATCTACGACTGAATTCCAGTTAGAAGGATGCGTTTCAAAAAACGTGTCGATTGTACCGTTGGCTGATGTATAATGTTTAAAAAGTTTTGAAAAGGGCAGTGTGTCAAAGCTACTTTTATTTACCTTCACTTCACCCCTTTAATCGGTTGATTTGATCTCGCAGCTTTGCGGCCTTCTCATAATTTTCAGTCTCTATGGCCATTTTAAGATCCTGCTCAAGCTTTTCAATACCACTCAACTCGTTTGTTTCACTACTTTTCACAGTTTGAGCACTCCCCTTTTCTCCCTTCTCATCCTCAGATTCAATACCTGCTTCATCAAGTACACTTTTATGAACAAATATCGAAGCACCAAACCGGATGGCTACTGCGATAGCATCGCTGGGACGCGCATCTATTTCAATCTTTTCATCACCATTCGAAAAAACAAGTTTTGCGAAAAAGGTACCTTCAGAAAGTTCATTAATTAAAACGAAGTCAACCGCAGAATCAAAACTCATGATAATATTTTTGAGCAAATCATGTGTCATTGGCCGGGGTGGCTTTATACTTTCCAGCTCAAGAGCAATAGCTTGTGCCTCAAATGTTCCGATGATAATGGGTAGTCGTCTGCCTCCGTCTTTTTCAGTAAGAATTAGGGCGTAGGCCCCGCCGCTGCTCGGACTCGTTGATAGCCCAAGTATATCCATTTCAATGTTTTGCAATGGTTTCTCCAGTGTGCGTTAGTTTTAACTGTTATAAAGTTAAGGAATTTCAACTATCTCTTAAACTCTTAAAGTTCCGGTATTTGTTATATCACATAAATGGTGAACACACATAAATTACTTAATGATTTTTCTTGTATCACCTACTCTGTTAGTGAATCCTTAAGTAAACAAACATACAAATAATTACGAATAGCAGTATGAACTCACTATCTTTAAAACGTCGTAAACGTTTACTCAAACGTATTCAAAACAAATATTATCTCAGTTAACAAATAATCAGTTCTAATGAACGTAAAGATTTTAGAAAAAAGAAATCCCAGAACAGGAAATCCAACGACCGTTGTACAAGGAATAACTCATAACCCCCAGGTAATTGAAAAACTCGAAAAAAAACTGAAGTCGAGCTGTGGCGCAGGTGGTCATACGGAAGGAAAGACCATTATTATCCATGGATCTCACACTGATAAAATTAAATCCATACTTGAAAAAGAGGGATATAACATCATATAATTAATTTGAAACTTACTCTCCCGCCAACTCTATTTGATTTAACTTTTAAGCCTTCATCATATAAATTGACCAGTAAGTTCAAATAAGGGATAATTAATTGGCATTCATGTGATAAATCATAGTATTTTTACATTTATGATATCACGACTTTGCACACTATTCATCTCCCTGTGTTTTCTCTTCCATAGTCCTGTTAAGGCAGCTACTTCCGATTTACAAAGCTTATCAGTTAATGAGACTGATTCACTAAGTGTTGGATTGGTTTTAAGTGGTGGTGGCGCTAAAGGTATCGCGCATATCGGTGTTATAAAACGCCTTGAAGAAGCCGGAGTTCGTATTGATTATATAACCGGTACGAGCATGGGAAGTTTAGTGGGTGCTCTGTATGCAATCGGATACTCTTCATCACAGCTAACCGAGCTGGCTAAATCGAGCAACTGGAATCAGTTATTTACTGAGAAACCATCTCGTACATTTATTTCCAATTACGAGCGTACCTTTGGTAACAGAACTTTTGTCTCTTTCCCAATTTCTGACAGAGGCCTCGACCTGCCCGTGGGTATCATAAGTGGCCAGAATATTTACTCTTTTCTTTCAAAATATACGTGGCCCGTACACGGAACTCAGAGTTTCGAAAATTTTCCTATTCCATTTGCTACTGTTGCAACTGAACTCTCAACAGGTAAAGCAAAAACATTTACGTCTGGCTACCTTCCGGACGCAATACGTGCCAGTATATCAATCCCTTCGCTCATGCGGCCGCACATGATTGATGGTGTTGCCTATGTGGATGGCGGAGTCTCGAATAATCTTCCGGTTGAACAGGCGAAAGAAATGGGTGCTGATTTTGTGATCGCTGTTAATGTAGCTGCACCTGTATTGCCTACAGACAGTTTAAATACCTTTGCAGAAGTTTTAAATCAGGTTGTGAACTACCGGATAAACGAAAAGATCGAGAGCCAAATTGAACTGGCTGACATTTATATCAATCCCCAAGAAGTCAATTCATTTGATATTCTGGATTTCAATCAGGTAGATCAGCTTATAACGATTGGATACGAGGCCGTTGGCAAATATATCGATGATATTGAAAACCTGGCAAAACGTCAATCTGAGCCACTTTTAGAACGTCAGGGTGTTGGAGACTTTGGAAGCCTGCCATTAAATGAAGTCGTAATAGAAGGTAATGACCTGATATCGGATGACTTTATACTCAACGAACTTCAGCTTTCAGAAGGTTTTTTACTAACACCTGAGTTTATCGAGGAGAAAATATCCCAGCTCTACAGTACACAACTCTTCGAATTGATAACCTATCGCATTCTGCCTGACGAAGATTATTTCTACAATCTGCATATTCATGTCCGTGAAAATACGACCGATGTATTTCGTGTTGGTCTGCGATATGAAACACAAACAAACGCTTCAATACTTTTAGCTTCAGAATTCAGAAACTTTCCGTTTAATGGTTCAAGTTCCAGATTTGATTTACGATTAGGTGATGAAATTAGAGCTCAAGCCGATATGCTTTACTACGGTACGCTTGGATCCAGAATTGGTATGCTCCTGTCGATTGTTTATGAATCTGAAAACATCGAGCAGTTTGATAATAATAATCGAAATGCCCGTTTTAAAAACAATCTAACCCGTCTTGAGCTTTCTTTTGGTAATTATTTAAGTTCTAAATTTCTTGTCGCTGGTGGTGTCAGGCGAGATTTTATATATCAAAGTGATGTTATAAATGGAGAACAGATCAATAGCTCTTCTTTGAATCACCAATCGTATTATCTCAAAATTGTTAATGATCAGTTTCATCGTAACGCTTACCCGATGAGCGGGACTCGATTTATTCTAAACGGAAATTACAGCGGAGAGCTATCTTTTAGTTCTTTGGAATATTCAAGGTTTGGTGGTCTTTTTGAATATTATATCCCATTTTCTCCAGAGATAAGCTTCAGAAATTTGTTCTATGGCGGATACACGAGCGGAGATGAACTTCCCTGGACATCATGGTTTTCTCTGAACAGACTCGACCCTATGTTTGGTTTTACCCGTTTTGGCGGTATTCGCCGCTACGAGTTAAATACACGTAATCTTCAAATGATTTCGGCAGGCTTTCAATTTGAACCTCTGTATCACAGGTTCATAAATATCGATTATTATGCCGGACGATTTCTGGATGAGTGGTCTCTTTCAACAGATAATATAATTCATGGAGCAAGCCTGAGTGTTGGCGCATTAACGATTCTTGGCCCGATAGAGCTAATTTTATCATCCAGTACAGAAAACGCATTTCTTGCCGAACTACAAATTGGATATAAGTTTTAATGAAAGAAAGCGATATACGCAATACATTATCAGATATTGAGTCGGAGCTCAGTAGTGGGGTTTCGTCAGCAGAATTACTAAATGATGCCGGTGTTGGCTATTACTTGCTTGGCGAGTTGGAGCATTCGCTGGACTATCTCAAGAAAGCAGCCAAAAAAAAGGATTCACCTGGTATACAATTTAACCTGGCGAATACATATTCAGGTCTTGGTAAACCTCATGAAGCCATAGATTCATTTCTAAAAGTTCTAGAAACAGATCCGGGACATATTGGGGCTTTGAATAATCTTGCAGATGAGTATGAAAATATTGGCGAACTGGATAAAGCTCATGAACTCTTTCATTATTTAACGCATCTGCAGCCTGATACGGCGCTTTCTCACTTTAATCTGGGAAACTTTTTCTTGCGTCAGAATCAACATATTGAGGCCGCAAAATGCTATGAAAAAGCATTGGAGAATGATGAGATGTTTGTGGATGCGTATTACAATATCGCCTGGATTCTGTTTAGGTCAAAAGCTTATGACGACGCCCTGCGATATATAAATAACGGACTATCTGTAGAAAGCGGAAATACCGATCTGATTGAATTGAAACAAAAAGTGATAGACACTCAGGAAGAGACGGCTGGTTGAGAATTCCGCTGCAGATTTTTCTGAGCAACTTCCCTTTCCAGCTCAAGAGCAAATTTTGCTGCCATTCTTTGATCGAATCCAGGACGACAAGTCACGGGCTGCAAATTTTTGAGATATTTTCGAATCATTATTCCCGCCTGAGCGGTTTCTCTAATCTCAGTATCTGTCAGAATCAATTCAGAAAATGCCTGGAGTTCAGGATTTGACAGATTTCCCTCTGTATAATCATTGATCAACCTGTCCAGCAGGTTTGATGGTAGTGTATAGCTCATATCGAAGTAACCGTTTTAATTGGAGACAATGAACTCCCTGCCTCTGCTGACACGTAATTGTATGTATTACAATCAATGTCTTTTGCGAGGCAGGTTTTTCATATATACACTACTGCTACTTCGAATCTGTTAAATTGTTTCCGGATTTACGTATTCTCCGATCAGAGACTGCAGTTGCTGCCGGGCACGGTTAATTCTCGACTTAACAGTTCCCATCGCCGTATCTGTTATTTCGGCAATTTCTTCGTAGGTAAGCTGTTGAATATCCCGCAAAACAATAACTTCACGAAAATCATCATTAAGCTTCATTAATGCTTTTTCAAGCTCACCTACCGACATTTTTTGATGCAGTTTTTCATCCTGGAGAATTACAGAATCTTCAATTTCAAATTCGCGATCATCAGGATCAGACGGATCAGCATGCATGGATATTGTTGTCATCCGCTGCTTCTTTTTATACATGCTCTTTGCGAGGTTCAGTGCGATGGTATACATCCATGTAGAAAGCTTGGCGATACGTACATATGACTGTCGGCTTCTATATACTCTCAGAAACGTTTCTTGTACAAGGTCTTCACAATCCTGATGATTGTGAGTGTATCGGTAAAGGAAATTGTGCAAACGATCTTTGTAGCGTTGAACGATGATATCAAACGCCTGAATCACTCCATCCTGGAGTTGCTCCATTACATCTTCGTCTGATAATGATTGCAAGTTTACTTTAGTTGTTGCTTCCATGGTGGTACCCCGGATTATAGTTGCAGATTCGGCACCACCGAAAGAACTTATCCGATGATGCGCTTTATCAGCAGGAGATAAATCGAAGGGACATCTAGAGTGCTGAAGCCTTTTGCGGCGCGATCGGCGTCCATCAAGGCTTCGAAAATGCGGGGCATTTCTGCCAGCTGGTATTGAGAAGCATCTTTCCATTTAAAATTGAATACGTAACTATTACGTATGCCAAGTTCAGATTGAATCTGAGATTTGGAAAGTTGCTTTTCCATCAGCCGGCGTATTTGCCAAACATCTGCGAACACTCTGTAAAAGAACCCTACGGATTTAATTATTTCACCCGCATCTGCATTACTCTTGAGCAACATCTGTTCCGCAATGCCAAGCGATTTGTCGAGATTTCGCTGGAATATGGCTTCTTTAAGCTCAATCACCGAATATTCGCGATATGACCCGGCGATTTTTTTTACATGATCAATTGTAACCCTCTCCTGACTGTCTACAAAAGTACACACTTTTTCTATTTCTGTAGACAATAGCTGCAAGTTATTACCAACCAGCTGTGACAAAACCTGTGCTGCCTGGCTATCCAGTGACTTGCCATGTTGTGCCGATGCCCAATCGATTGCCCAATCGGTAAGCTGGTAATCGGGAAGTGGCTGAAACTCATAATTGCCCACATGTTTTATCTTATTTCCCTTGAGTGACTGACCAAGCGATGTTCTACCATCGGGAGATTTTTTATCTATCAGGCAAAGTATAGTAGATGGATTTGGATTCTTTACATAGTGTTCAAAATCCCGAATGTGTCCTCCCCCCTGGTCTGTTCCCTTCAGTTTGAGAAAATCCCGAACTATGACAACTCGTAAATCTGACATCATTGGAAAGCTTTTTACCATTCCAAGAACACTTTCGGGAGACACTTCTCCGCCGTATAAAAGGTCATAATTAAAATCTTTCTGATCATCAGGAACGAGTTTAGCAATCTCTTCCTGAAGGCGATTGATAAAAAATCGCTCGTCACCGTGAAAATAGTAGATGGGATTTCTGTTTTCAGGAGACCTGATACTTGCTCTGGCCTCCTTAAAATGGTCGATGCTCGTAGGTTTTGCCACTATTATAAAATATTTAAAACGTAATGTATGCCGCTATTGAGTCGCTTACACGATTATTTAAACCGCTAATTTCGCTCATGTTTCATCTTATACTCAAACACATTGTTTATTTTCGGATCATCGGGTTTATCTTTTTCAAAAACCGGGTCATCAAACAGCTCATCTGCAGATAAATTCTGTATTTTTGAGATCTCTTTTTGCACGTTTGAAATCATTTTCATCATTTTCTTTCTTGTATCGTATTCGCCCTGTTTCAGGAGTTCTGATAACTCTCGCCTCTTCCGCTCATAAAAGTGAAGTCTTAGCGGTTTCATTGTAGATTTTGCTGTTTTATAAGGATACTTATCCTTCTTGTAATCATCGCCCGCTTTAGCATGGCTGTTACTTATACTATGCCGCTCAAGCAAGATATCACTTAAGAGGTTAGGGAATGGGTTTTCACGAGACGAATAGTGTTCAATTGAAATTTCTTTACGATCGATGTGCCTTGTCATGATATCTTCGTAAAATATTTTTAGCTGATCGTCTTCAAAATGGTCAGCACCGACATTGTGCCCTATAAATTTCTGCATTTTTTCGCCATACTGGAGTAACAGGCGAATAACTTCTTTTTCATAATGTGGCTTTTTCTTTTTTGAGGACGCATCTTCAATTGTTTCCGGTGCGGATACTCTTGCAAAACCTGTTTCTGGTGGAGGTGCCGGTCGTTCATCTGTTTTTCTAGCTCGCCTGGCCTGTCTTTTCTCGGTCTCTTTCTTTTCAGCTATAAGTTTATCAAGCTGCTGGAAGAGCTCACGATCACTGCCTTTTCGGTATTTTTGTGTTTGCTGATGAAGATGTTGTACATAAACCTGCCGCTGGATTTGGTCCGGGATCTCTGCTATCTGCTCCAGAACTTTATTGATGAGCCTGGCTCTTTCACCTGGTTTTTCCAAGGCTCCGGACTTTTCACTTTTATGGATTGTAAAAGTGACAAAATCCTTGGATTTATCTTTTTTGAGTTCCAGGAATGATTCATTACCAAATTGTTTCACAAATGAATCAGGATCTTCACCTTCAGGCAGTTCAAGCAGATCTACCTCCATCCCTTCTTTCAAGGCAATCTTTATTCCACGCTCCATTGCAGTTTGTCCGGCTTCATCAGAGTCGTACAGCATTGTAATTTTATTACCATACCTCTTCAGGATGTTAATCTGCTGTGATGTAAGAGATGTACCACTAGAAGACACCACATTTTTAATGTCATGCTGATGAAGGGTAATTACGTCAGTATAGCCTTCAACCAAAATTACTTCCTCGTGACGTCGTATATCATTCTTTGAAAAATTTATGCCATAGACAACTTCGCTCTTGTTATAAACAGGTGTCTGGGCTGAGTTTACATATTTAGCAGTCTTCTTGCTGTTAGAAAGGATTCTGCCGGCAAATGCAATTAATTTTCCAGAAGGGTTAAATATGGGAAAGATCAGACGGTCCCTGAATGTATCATAATAACCCTCACTACGATTACTTTTTTTGATAAGATCGGCTTCAAAAAGATACTCTTCCTCTATGCCTTCAGCCGTAGCGGCTTTTAAGAGACGCGATCCTCCACCAGGAGCGTATCCCAAACCAAACTTGCGAATAATTTTCTCATCGTATCCCCTCTTATCCAGATACTCCCTGGCAACAGATGCTTCTTCATTTTCATGCAGCTGACGATGATAATATAATCCGGCAAATTTGAGAGCATGATAGATGCCCTCACGTTTCTTTGTTTCTTCCTCACTTTCATCATTTCCTGAGTAATCCGGAAGGTCAATGCCGTATCGGTCAGCAAGAGACTGGAGCGCCTCAGGAAAGCTGACTCCCTCCATTTCCATGATGAAACTGAAAACGTCGCCACTTGCTCCGCACCCAAAACATTTATAAATACCTAATCTCGGTGTGACATGAAAAGAAGGCGTTTTTTCATCATGGAAAGGGCAAAGACCGACAAAACCACTTCCTGATTTTTTGAGCCGAACGTAATCACCTACCACCTCAACAATATCGGCTGTGTCGCGAACTTCCTCTTTTTTGTCTTCAGATCTCATACGGTACTATCTCGGGATTTTAAAAGCTACCAACCTAAACTAATAAAATATACGACTGATAAATAGATCAAATCGGGAACTTAATGACAATAATTCAAATTGTTATTCAAAATTGATTCAATGGAACCAATGCTCCGAAAGCTATAGAAAAGCGCTAACATCTTAGTTTTCAAAGTTTTCAATTTTTTTTATATGTAATGAACTTTCTCAAATATTGGTGTGTTAGCGCACCGAGTACCACTCAAACCTTAACTAAACAAACAACTATGGAAGCTTTAATTGAAATGCTGGGTAATGCCACATTTGAAAACTATGTCGGTGCTGCCGAAGGGTACACTGAAATGGCTTATCAAATGTCTGCCCACGTACTAACACTGGGATATGCCATTATGCTGGCTGCCCTTCTCTATTTTATCCTCACTATTAAAACCGTAGCACCGAAATACAGAACATCTTCTGTTTTATCTGTAGTCGTTATGGTGTCTGCATTTTTACTGCTCTATGTACAGTCTCAAAACTGGACAAGCGCAATGGTTTATGATGCTGATACAGCACGATATGTTCTTGGCAGCGGCAACGATCTCTTCAATAATGGTTATCGCTATCTGAACTGGCTTATTGATGTTCCCATGCTTTTGTTCCAGATTCTCTTTGTTGTAACACTCACTAAGAGTGATTTTAGCTCCATAAGAAATCAATTCTGGTTCTCTGGAACAGGGATGATTTTAACTGGATATGTTGGACAATACTATGAAGTTACCAGCCCTACCCTCTTCTTTGTTTGGGGATTTATCTCTACACTCTTCTTTATTCACATCCTTATTCTTATGAAGCGTGTAATTAATGAAGGAAAAGAAGGTGCTCCAGCAAAAGCGCAGAAATATCTTGGAGCAATCTGGACGCTCTTCTTCTTTAGCTGGATGTTGTATCCAGGCGCATACTTAATGCCATATCTCTTCAGTCTTTCAGCAGACCCCGCGCTGACAGAAACTGCAGTTGTTGCACGTCATATTACATATACTATTGCTGACGTTGCTTCCAAAGTGATTTACGGTATCTTCTTGACGCTTGCTGCTCAGGAAATGAGTAAAGCTGAAGGATACGATTATGAGAAAATGGAAAGTGCTCTGTAAGATTTTCTAAAATAAATAATCTCATTTATAAAAGAGCCCGGCCAATCGCCGGGCTTTTTTTGTTTAGATTGCCTTCAGAATAAGGTAATTCAGTGTTCTTGCACTTTGGCAAATCTATACAATGATGGTATATTCTATCCGGAAGAATTAACCTAATTTTAATACAAATTTAAATAGTTCATGAGCGTATTAGTAGGCAACGATACCCGATTGGTTGTACAGGGTTTTACCGGCAGTGAAGGGACTTTTCACGCTGAGCAAATGATTGAATATGGTACTAACGTAATAGGTGGTGTAACTCCTGGAAAAGGTGGACAAAAGCATCTCGGGCTTCCGGTTTTTAATACGGTGGCCGATGCTGTAGAATCTGAGGGAGCCAATACTTCCGTCATTTTTGTTCCGCCGCCATTTGCAGCAGATGCAATTTCTGAGGCCGCGTTTGCCGGTATTAAAGTAATTATTTGCATTACCGAAGGAATCCCGGTTGCTGATATGATTAAGGCAAAGCAAATTGTAAGCAGCCATGGCGCCACACTGATCGGGCCTAACTGTCCGGGTGTTATTACTCCTGGAGAAGCCAAGATAGGTATTATGCCCGCCATGATATTTGAACCCGGTAATATTGGCCTTATATCACGATCCGGAACACTTACATACGAAGCGGTGGATCAGCTGACAAAGGCCGGACTGGGTCAAAGCACTGCCATTGGTATCGGAGGTGATCCTGTTATTGGTACAACTCATCTTGATGCCGTAAAACTTTTCCAGGAAGATCCTGACACTGAAGCAATTGTTCTTATTGGAGAAATTGGTGGTACTGCTGAAGAGGAAGCAGCGGCCTATATCAAAGACAATGTAGATAAACCTGTGGTAGCTTTCATTGCAGGAAGTACAGCCCCTCCCGGCCGACGAATGGGTCATGCAGGTGCGATTATTTCCGGTGGCAAAGGATCTGCACAGGATAAGAAAAAAGCACTAAGAGATGCGGGAATCACGGTTGTTGACAGTCCAGCTGATATTGGTGTTACACTAAAAGAGATGATTTCTTAGCTCATAAAATAATATCGGTTGACAGCAAAAAGCCTCTTCGGTTACACCAAAGAGGCTTTTTTATTGATTTAATATTATTTATAAAAGTTACTATCCCAGCTGAAACCCATCCGGTATCACTTCGCCTTTCGGAATAATGACAATACCATCAACCACGTGGTAGTTATCAAACTTTCCATCCTCCAGATGATTTCCTCCTACAATTTTTACGTCGTTTCCGATTCTTACATTTTTGTCAACGATAGTTTTGCTGAGGTAGCATCGCTCTCCTATACCCTTTAGAGGATTGTCTGATCTCCGGTTTTGTATGTCGTCGCGGGAGGTGAAGTAATCATTACCCATAATAATAGATTCTTCAATGCTGGTTCCTTTTCCTATTCGCGAACGTATCCCAATAACAGATCGCTCAATACGGCTAGCTTCAATAATGCATCCTTCTGACACTATTACTCGTTCAAGATTTGTGCCTGCAAGTTTTGAAGCAGGAAGTAATCGGGCACGGGTAAAAATCTGCTGTTCGTTGTCATAAAGGTTAAAAGACGGGAGTGTATCTGTAAGGGCAAGGTTGGCTTCGAAAAATGATTTGATTGTCCCTATATCAGTCCAGTATCCAGTAAATGGATAGCTCGAGACTTTGGTCCCCTCTTTTATCGCTTTTGGTATAATCTCCTTTCCAAAATCTGTTGCATCCGGATTCTCATCAAACAGCCTTATCATCACGTCTTTTGAAAAGATATAAATTCCCATTGACGCCAGGAATTCTTTCCCCTGAGATTTCATATCGTCTGATACAGATGATTTCCAATCAGAAAGCTCATCAAGTGACGGTTTTTCTATAAAGCTCTGAACCATAGAATCTTCATCTGTTTTCATGATACCAAATCCTGTAGCATCTTCTCTGTCGACAGGGATAGTGGCTACTGTTAAATCAGATCCCGATTCTACATGGTGTTTCATCACAATTCTGAAATCCATTTGATAGAGCTGATCACCCGACAGTACCATTACATTATCGTAGTCATAATTCGCCATATGATGAATGGACTGACGTACAGCATCTGCTGTACCCTGAAACCAATTTTGACTTTTGGGTGTCTGTTCTGCAGCAAGAATATCTACAAACCCCTTACTAAAGTTATCGAAATTGTAAGTGTTCTTGATGTGTCTGTTGAGTGATGCTGAGTTGAACTGAGTAAGGACAAAGATTTTCCTTATGTCGGAATTCAAGCAGTTGGATATTGGAATATCAACCAATCGATATTTTCCAGCTACCGGAACAGCCGGCTTACTTCTGTGTCCTGTGAGTGGATGCAGGCGGGTTCCCCGCCCACCGCCCAGTATAACAGCGATAGTAGATGAATTCATAGATTAAGGTTGTTTTATTTTTAGAGATTTGTACAGTTCGATATATTTCTTTGTTGAACGCTTCCAGGAAAAATCCAGTGCCATAATCTTCTTACGATTTTTCCCAAACAATTCTTTTTGGTTGAATACTTCTACGCCTCGCCTGATTGCTTCAATAAACTCTTCCAGATTAAATTTGTCAAAAATAATTCCGTAGCCATTCTTTTCCGAGATATCAACTACAGTATCTGCAAGTCCACCAGTATTTCTGACAACAGGAATTGATCCATAACGCATAGCATAGAACTGATTAAGGCCACACGGTTCAACCCTCGACGGCATCATTAGAAAATCACTTCCGGCATAGATTTGATGAGCCAGCTTTTCATTGTATTCGAGCCGGGAATCAAAATAACCAACGTGACTATCGACAAGATTTCTGAATAAATTGTGAAGCGCAGGATCTCCGGTACCAAGCACTATAAACGAAGCATCGATTCCTTGTTCATGGCAGCGCGTTATAAGATCTGGTATCAAATCAGCGCCCTTTTCCCGTACCAACCGCCCGATAAATGCAAATAAAGGGCGATCCGAGGGAACGGAAAATTGGTCACAGAGCGCATGTTTATTTATATCTTTTCCTTTTTCTACCGACCGTGCCGTATAATTTTTTTCAAGCAGCGGGTCTGTTTTTGGATTCCAAACATTTACATCGATTCCATTTATAATTCCGACGGTTTTTTGTTCTTCATCTCTTAAAAGATACTCGAGGCCATTGCAATACTCGAGTAATTCTTCCATGTAGCCTTCAGAGACGGTTGTTACCCTCCAGGCTGTTTTTATTCCTGCAGCAAGGCAGTTTACCTGGTTATCCCATTCCAGAATACCAAGATTCTCGAGGTTAAAGGCCGGAAGTTTTTCGTATACATCAATTGGATACCTCCCTTGATATTCTCCGTTATGAATCGTTAGTACGGAGGGAATTTCTTTAAATTTGTCAAAACGAAAACACTCCTTCATCAGGAATGGTATAAGACCGGTATGATGATCATGGCAATGTATGATATCCGGTTTCTCCTGCCTGTTATTGAGCCATTCCAAAGCAGCTATCTGAAAAGAGAAAAAACGCTCCATTTCGTCCCAATAAGGATGGCCCGACCAGGGATCGATGTAAATTCCCGGACGATCGAACCGACCGGGGATGTTTATCAGGTAAAGCTCAAAACCAAGCACCTCTTTTGCGACACGATGCACTGAAAATTTCAGGCTTTTTCCTTCAAATGGAAATGATCCCTCAAAAATAAAATCTGTCTCTACGTCTTTCAGCCAATCTGTTTGATAATGTGGTAAAATGACCGTCGCCTCATGGTCGGTCTCATTCAGATATTTCGGCAACGCACCTACTACATCACCCAAACCACCAGCTTTCGCAGCAGGATAGCATTCAGCAGAAATATGTGTAATATTCATTGATGATGAATCTTAATGAAAAATAAATGCGTAATTAAGCTTGTTTTTTTTTAACCTCTACAGCTAATTAACATATTCAATCTACAAAAAGAGATTGTGAAATAAATTTCGAATTTTAGATTCTTTATTAAGACAGCAAAAATAGAGCATTTTCAAAAAAGCTGATAGAAGACTATCAGAAAAAGACAGTTAAATCTCTACTATGACAGACCAACATTACACAATAAAAGTCGATAACCTGAGTAAGACCTTTGGTCAAACTAAAGCTGTACAAAACGTCTCTTTTAATGTGCAAAAAGGCCGGATTACAGGATTACTTGGACCGAATGGCGCTGGAAAAACCACTACGATCCGGATGATCAATTACATTATTCCGGTTGATGAGGGGTCAATATTAATAAATGATCAAAAAGTAAGTGCAGACACTCAGCGCCTGATTGGTTATATGCCGGAAGAGCGCGGGCTTTATAAAAAGATGAAAGTGGGCGAGCAGCTCATATATCTTGCACAGCTTAAAGGCATGAGTGTTTCAGATGCAAAAACTCAAATAAGATACTGGCTGAATAGATTTGGGGCGGCTGACTGGCATTTAAAGACAGTAGGTGAACTTAGTAAAGGAATGAGCCAGAAAATTCAGTTTATTGCAACGATAGTTCACGATCCTTCTATTTATATTTTCGATGAACCTTTCAGTGGCCTCGACCCCATAAACAGTGAACTTCTGAAAGAGATTATCATTGAACTGAGAGAGAAAGGTAAAACAGTGCTCTTTTCAACCCACAGAATGGAGCAGGTTGAGCAGATGTGCGACGATATTTGCCTGTTCAACAATGGAAAGATGGTACTCGATGGTAACCTCAGACAGATAAAGAAAGACTTTGGAAAAAACACAGTACTCATTGAGTTTCAAGGTGATGGGAGTTTTATCGATAATCTATCGAATGTACGGGTAAACAATCGGTCAACGAATTTTGCTGAGATTCGTATCCTTGATGATCAGGATCCGCAACAAATTTTGAAATCAGCTATAGAACATGCTGATATTCATAAATTTCAACTGGTGGAACCCTCTCTTAATGAAATATTCATCTCAACCGTAGGCGAAGACAATATCAAAACCGAAAAAGAGGCGACTATATGAACTGGCGACAAGTATCACTTGTGTTAAAACGCGAATATTTAACCCGGGTTAAGAGCAAAGGATTTATCGCAGCCACGCTGCTGGTCCCAATAGGAATTATTGCCATTTATGGAATAGGATTTTTAGTAATCATCTGGGAAAGTGATGTATCCTATGAAGTTGGTATTGCAGACAGAACGGGTTCAGTTGTAAATCAGCTGATTGAACGCAGCCCTGACAGCTATCTGGATGTAACCAACTTGCCTGTAGACTCCCTTCGCTCAATGATACAAAGCGGCGATTTGACAGGCTATATAGAGATAAACGAAGAGAATATTGAAAATAACAAATCACTGGAACTCATTTACAGTGGGTCTGGCGGACTTCAGCTTCTTTCAACCGTCAGGTCGGATATGCGAGACGTGATCAGAGAAGAAAAACTGCGGAGAGCTGACGTTTCCGATAATATCCAACAGATTTTCGAGACACGAATTGGCGTGGAGTCCCGACGGCTCACCGAAACCGGTGAGGAGGAGAAGGATGATACGGCTTTCATGTCGGGTCTTGGATTTGCAATGGGCCTCATAATATTTGTCGCTATCTTCAGCTATGGGGGCTACATCATGCGGGGTGTAATCGAGGAAAAATCAAACAGGATTATTGAGGTGATTACCTCCTCTGTAAAACCCATTGAATTGCTAACCGGAAAGATGCTCGGGGTGGCAATGCTCGCACTCACACAAATTGGTATATGGGCTATTACCATAGTTGGTTTAGGCCTACTGGCTGCGCCACTGCTTGGAACCTTTTTGAATGATCAAAATACGCAAGAAATGGTAGGTCAGGCCGCGGCTCAAGCCGACATTCCCATCCTATCTGAAATTCCGGCTATTGATACATCAATAGTTATTTACTTTATCATATTCTTTTTCCTTGGGTATTTCCTCTACAGTTCACTATTTGCTGCCGTTGGATCTGCAGCCGATTCAGAAACTGATACACAGCAGCTGATGCTTCCGATTATGGCGCCTATTTTCATTGCATACTTTATCATGTTCCAGGCGGTCCGAAATCCTGAGGGAATCATTGCTGTTATTGGCTCACTCGTTCCCTTCTTCTCTCCTATTGTTATGATTACCCGAATTGCCATAAGCGAAGTTCCCTTCTGGGAAATTGCACTTGCTATATTTTTGATGATTATCACGTTTATAGGGACGATGTGGCTGAGTGCAAAAATCTATAAGGTGGGAATTTTGAGTTACGGCAGTTCAGCTGGATTCAAGGATATCTATAAGTGGATCAGGCAGTAGGTTGAGGTTTGGGTGGTTGAAACGAAGAGTCTTAACGTATAGTAACATTGTCATTGACGAAATTTTTATTGCCTATTCGGAAAAGGTTGAGG